>JAMOBH010000150.1:0-12765 GCA_039908085.1 Magnetococcus sp. YQC-5 | reverse complement strand
ACCGATCCATAAGTTTCAAAGATACCCAATAGTCGAGGCTCAGTGCCGAGCCAGCGTCCACACCGATGATCGAATTGAATTAAGAGAAGAACGATTCTCATATAGGGAACCCATAAGATACCAAGCCTGCCCCCAACTGTCAACGAGAAAATCACATCATTTTGCATTTTTGTTCGTTTTTTTTCAAGTCATTGATAATATAGACAAATTTATCGCAGCACAATCTCCTTCACAAACTTCACCTCCAAAAAAGCAATCGCTCACATATTTCCCAACACCATAAAACCAGGCTGCACGCTCATCCAGCCAAACGCACAGGCCATTCTGCATTCATACATAATGATCCCAACAGACTTACCTGCATCACAGTGCATTTGTACATATATGGTTGCATTTCAAGCATGGGGCAGGTCCGACTCTATATATGGAGAATGCCGTCGGAGAGAGAAGGAAAAGGCCCTATTTCGATCTGGCGTGTCCGACTCCAGACCAGGTGAGATTTCGAACCGCACTTGCTAACTATTGAATATATTGGTCTTTTTTAATGTGAAACAACCGATATGGGGCAGATCGGCTTTTCCAAGCAAACCTTTAATAACGGCATTGAAAGGTTCTGACACATGAGGCATCTGGTTTGCGCTGGAGAAGAATGATGTCCGCCGTTGGCGGCAGGGAGAAAACCGGAACTTCCGTGCGGACTTCAATGCCCACCGGCTCCAAGAACCGCAATAGGCATCCAGATCCGATGAATCGAGATAATCATGGAATTGATTTCCATCGGGCAAGAGAAATGACTAAAGATTCAAAAGGCGTGCCTGTCAAACGGGAAATCAGGCGTTCATCCGCCGTGACCAGAGGGGCTTTTTCTTGCTCTGCCAAGGCGAGATAAAAACAATCATAAGCCGGATGTTTCAGCAGACAGGCGATATCTGTTGCTCGCGGGGCCAGTTGTGATAACGCTGCCAGTTTCGAGAATGGTGCCCCAATCCTCATACTGATAATTTGAAGTTGCTCGCCGGTGATTTCTCCTCGCAACCATACGCGCCACCCAACGTTGCACACCTCCGCTATAATCAAATCTGGAGCATACAATAGATGCCCAGAATTCAATAAAGAAATCGCTGATGTTGAATCCTTTTCTGTTACGAACCACTTGAACGCAACACTGGCATCTACTATGAGGGTCATTGCTCATCTCTGATGGCGCGGATGGTCGCCTCGGACGATTGGCTAAGCTGACCAGGAGTCAACGCACGGCATCGTTCAAGTTCGGCCAATAACAACCCACAATGAACATGCTGCATCGATGATAACACTGCGTCACCAGATTCACTCAGTATACTATTAAACTGAAAAGGAAGAGTTTTATTTTTATCTTGAGTCAGAGCATCGATTCCATTGGATGTGGCATCGGTGCCTCTGGATGCTTCCATCATTTTGCTGGAAATCGCCTTGGCGAGAATTTCTCGCAACAGTGCTTCCAGTGAATATTTGTGCAAATCGGCATATCGATGCAATTGATCAATCAAACCGTCATCCACGTCAGAAATCACCAATTGTCCCATAGAATCCTCCGTTACAGCCTGTATTACAAAGTTATATCTTTGTTTTTAATCTGTTTGAATAAATTTTATAATTTTATATTAAAACGGTATCCCTTCTCCATCGTCATCTTTATCATGACACTCATGACGTCCTTCTGGGGTCAATCCATCCAAATAGCGCACCTTTCCACCCACCCCAATCACCAAAATACCACGCTCTATAAAAAAAACAGCAAAAACAGCTACAGACTGGAAATCTGGACGCTTTTTGCAAATCGTTTGAATACTGCGCATCAATGTGGTTTTCTTAGCTGGACGAATCTTAACGAACTAAAGTTCAAAATTTGCAAAAGGCTTGAATTTTACTCCACTTTTATTTCATCATGATGTTCTTCTTTCCACCTCCTGGAAACCACCATGAAAGCATTTCAGAAGCAATTCGAGTCCAATATCGACTTCCACTATTCTTGCTTTGATCGAGTTGTGATTCGGGGATACATTCTCAACCAGAGAAATAATACATGTTTGTTTCGATACGCATATGAAAAAATCAAATTTGATCTTGATTATATAAACGAAATTGCGCATACTGTACAGAAAAAAATCTTTACACAGACAAGCAAATCATCCTGAACACAATATCAAACAGCCATTTTCACCACGAAGGGAACACCCATGAAAAATTTTTTTTGTTTTATTGGTATTGTTTGTATTCATTTTTTGATCATGACGCCCCTGAATGCCGCGCCACCGGCCACCATGACCTATCAAGGAAAATTAAAGACCGCACAGGGAGTGCGCGTAAACAGTCCAACTACGCTCACATTCCGAATTTATGATGCCGCCACTGGTGGGACCAAACTATGGGAGGAGACCCTTTCAAATGTGACAGTCGTGGATGGCTCTTTCAAAGTCATTTTGGGTAAGACGACTTCATTGACCACTTTGCCCTTTGACAAGGCTTATTATTTGAGTATGCAGGTAAATACAGATGTTGAGATGTCGCCACGAATGGAAATGACCTCTGCCCCTTATGCCATGAATACTGTCAAGCAATCCTCGGCGGGGGCTGCGGAAACATTGTTAAAAACCCTTACCACGCCGAAAAATGTCACCATCAGCCCAAGCGGTTCTGGACAGGCATCGGTTACTTGGAATCCTGTAGATGGTGCCACCTCCTATAATCTTTATTTGGCTACAGAATCAGGAGTCAATGCGAGCAATTATGCCTCCAAGGCCAATGGCAAGGCGATCACCGGGGTGACGAGTCCTTACACAGTGACTGGGTTGACCAATGGCACCCAGTATTTTTTCTCCATGGCGTCCGTGACTCCGGTGGGGGAAAGTGTGGCTTCTGTGGAAGGAAAAGTTACCGTAACAGCTATTCCTGTCGAAGGATTGGTTGGTTATTGGCCATTCAATGGCAATGCAAATGATGAAAGTGGGAATGGGAATCATGGGACTGTTTATAGGGCAACTTTGGCACCAGATCGGTTTGGTCAAGCTAATAAAGCATATCAATTTAATGGTGTTGACAATTATATAAACATCACTTCGAATAAATCATTAAATCCAACAAACCAACTAACAATTTCCTTCTGGATTAAAATCAATAATTTTACCAAAACTCCTTCTTACATATTTTATAAAGCGGGGCAAACAATTGATGAATTTAAAAATAGAGAATATACTGTTTTTTTAAATCCAACCGGATTTCATATAGCTACAGCAGGCGATAACAAGGGTCAACATTATTATGATACTAACCCAGTTACAAAGGGAGAGTGGATACATTGCGCTATAATTATAGACAGGATTCATCATCTTGTACAGTTTTTCATTAACGGGGCTATGATTAATGAATACACTGATTCTTATTCATCATTTAATAATAATAATTATGATTTGCGACTCGGTTTGGGAGATGACAGGGTATTTGCTGACTTGTCACCATTCTCTGGATTTTTGGATAATATTCGTATGTATAATCGTGCGCTTTCCAAAGCAGATATTCAAATTTTATACTCTGAAATAAATTAAAATTTTTCAATACTTTATCAACCCTTTAGAAATCTTGGGACAGATAAATCTGGAAATCTAATTCTGGGGACATCATACTTAATTCAGAGAATATCGGTGCCAAACTGCGACAAAAAAAATCCGGGTGCTGTTGCGCCTCTGCCATGAGGAACGATTTATGTCACACGACTCATTCAAGTTCGCCATACGAAGTGTGGATGAAACCGGACGGATGCTGGGAGGATGGCTGAAACAACAAGATCAAGCACTCGGATCAAAACATGAGCAACATGACAAGACACTTTGGCGTATTCTAAGCGGACGCGCTGACGCCAATCTGTCATTCGATGACCTGCGAGGATTGTTCTTTTTTCTGGGGTTGCGGAAGGCAGCCATGAATCTAAATACTCATTTTCAAAACAAGAGGTCGCAACATGTCCATTATCATGCATGAGCGTCTATACGGACGAGAAGTTGCAACGCGCATTTGCACTGCAACTGCCTACCTTGATCCCAATAAAATTTACACAATTATTTTACAATCTCCGAACGAAGCTGAGGGTCAAGATCCAGTCCAAACAGAACCACAAACACCCAATGGGAAATGGACAAAAGTGGCAGCCAGATTTTCCCAACAAGGAGCTTTGTCTTCCGAGGCAGCGGAACATTTGAGAAAAGCAATTCAAGAGTTTAGGGATAATTTTAATCTTTATAACGATCCGCAATAATGATAAACTACATATTAGACACCAATATAATAATCCATCTGGCAGACCATTGCTCTGCTTTCCATGAATGTATAGTTGGCAAACTAGCTACATTTCCATCTGAAGTGGAAATCGGCGTGTCAGTGTTATCGCTTTACGAAATCAATTACGGAAAATCATTAATAAAGTCTTATGAAAGCCAATTTTCTAAAGTTGAACAGACGATTCAAGAAGTCTTCCAAATTATTCCGCTACCGGTAAAAGGAGCTGAAATTTTTGGCAATCTCAAAGCCACCTATGCAAAACTAACCGGAATTCAATCATCAGCTCTTAAACGTCATAATATTGATTTAATGTTGGCAACAACTGCTATTGCAAACAATGCCATCCTTGTTAGTAACGATCAAATTTTTAAATATTTACAACACATTTATCCGGATTTTTTATGGGAAGATTGGGCAACGAAATAATGAACCGTTCTCTTGAACACCGAGATTTTGAGAATGGAAAAATCTGGGGACACCATACCAGAAATCTGTGTACACCATACTATAATTACACTTCAAGTGTCGCTTTGCGAAGAATTCAAATAGAACGCTTGATTCTATAAACAAAAAAGCGTAAAAATGAGATGGCAATGATCCATCAAATCCAACTTAAAGGATTTTAATAATGCATATCAAACTGACTGCACTATTTAAAAAAGTTCCAGAAGGATATATTGGTTTTGTCGAAGAGCTACCTGGGGCCAATACACAGGGTGCAACGCTGGAAGAAGCGCGTAACAATTTAGAGGAGGCTGTTCACATGGTTCTGGAAGCCAATAGAATTTTGTCGGAAGAGTCCCTGCAAGGTGAATGGGTTATTCGTGAATCTCTGGCCGTTGCCAGCGTATGAAACACAGCCTCCCGTTTTAAGTGGGAGGCCGTGGAGTACTACCTTTTTTTACCCAAGAGTCGCCAAACCCGGAAACCATTGCAGGAAAAGGATGGCTAACCGATTGAAATCACCAAAGAAAATCATCACTCCTACCACAACCAGCAAGGCACCTGAAACCATTTCGATCTTCCGCAAATGAGGACGCATCCGGTTGAACAGCCCAAAAAAGAGATTGATCGCAAGCCCAGTCACGATGAAAGGAACCCCCAATCCCGCTGAATAAACCGCCAGCAACCCCACCCCCTGACTGATGGTCTCCTGTCCCCCGGCCAATGCCAGGATCCCCGCCAAAATCGGCCCAACGCACGGTGTCCAACCAAACGCAAAGGCCAGTCCGATCAAAAACGACCCCATTGGACCGGATGGTTTCTTCACCAAATGAAACCGCGCCTCCAGATTGAACAGGCTGATGCGAAATACCCCCATATAGTGCAATCCAAACACAACGATCAATCCGCCCCCGATTTTGCTCAACAGGCTCATGTGATTCAGCAGTGCCTTACCCATAAAGGTCGCCGAAGCACCCAGAGAGATAAAAACCAGGGAAAAGCCCAACACAAAAAAGAGGCTGTGCCACCCTGCCCTCCATCCCTGGGCGGAATCCTCCCCGGTACGCAACTGCTCCACAGAGACCCCACTCATGAAACTGACATAGGCCGGTGCCAATGGCAGCACACAAGGCGAAAGAAAAGACAACAATCCTGCCAAAAACGCTGTTGCGTAGGTTACTTCCATATTTTTGATGCCTTTTTTATTGGTTGATCCGTGATTTAAGCGGTTTGCGACTCAATGAGTCACTGGTTTGCGCGCAAATGAGTCATCGGAATGGCCGCGCCATTGATGAACAGATTGATATCCGGTGACAAGCCTTGCTTGATGGTGATCAGCACTTTTTGCCCTTCCAGCATCGCGGTCACTCTCTTCTCGCCACCCAATCCCACGATTTTGCCCGCGCCGATGGTTTGATTGTCCAGATAGGCTTTGTAAAGATTGCCTAAAAAGAGATGTTCGATTTCCACGCTGATTTCATGGCCCGCGTATTTTGCCGTATAGACATCATTGACTTCAGCGTGGGACGGGGTTGCAACGCAGAAAAGACCAAACAGAAATAATAAAATGGAGAGCAACAGGGAGGACGGTTTTTTCATGGGAAATGCCTCGTGCAATGTTTTCATGTGATGGTGCCCACACTGGTGGTCAACCAGGTGAGATAAGGGGCCAGACCCTGTTCCACATCCAGGGCCAGGATTTCCGGGACATCATAAGGATGTAGCGTGCTGAGACGTTTTTCCAACTGGGGATAGGCGTCGCGTCTGGTCTTGAGCAACAAAGTCCACTCTTCATCTTTATGGATCGTTCCCTCCCAAATATAGAAGGATCGTCCCTGAGGCAAAATGTGTACGCAGGCTGCCAAGCCTTCCTGGACCAGAGTTTCGGCCAAGTGCTGTGCCACCTCTTCGTTGGGTGCTGTGGTCATCACCACCAGGGCGTTTGGGGAATTCATAGCAAAGGCTCCACCATGGCCTGCATTTCTTTGAAATCCAAACCACCAATATGGGATGCCGCAAGCTTGCCTGCTCGATTCAGCAGTTTGGTGACCGGCAAGGCGTATACCCCGCCCAGCGTTCTGGTCAAACTTTGTAAGGTTTTGCTGTCACTGAAAACAATGGGATAATTGATCCCGTGTTCATCAATGAATTGTGCCAGACGTTCCTTGTTGGCTTGTTCCATGTAATCAATACCTACCACCACCAAGCCACGATCTGCGTAGTGTTTTTGCAATTTGATCAATTCCGGGATTTCATCCAGACAGGGTGGACACCAGGTGGCCCAGAAATTGACTAACACTACTTTGCCCTTGTAATCGTCCAAGCGGATCGTTTTTCCATCCACGGTATTCAGAGGAGTACTCAAACCTCCTGAATCGTCGGCATGGGCTGTATTGAGACAACAAAAAAAGAAAACAATCATCAAAATGTGTCGAATCATCCTGAAATTCCCACTCCTGGCTGGTTGATATACGGCAACAAAAAATTTTAAAACCTTGGGGGGCGGTGAACCGCCCCCCAAACCCCCCACCCTTTTTTTTTAATATTTTTTTATAGTATTTTTAAAAAAAATTATTAAAAAAAAGAGGGGGTTTGGGGGATTCATCCCCCAAGGTTTTGCCTTTGACTTTTCACACGCATCCAAACCACCTAAACCCCATAGTGATGCCAACGTTTAGCAACCTGAGCCTCCATATCGGGATCCATGACGAGGGGTTCGCCCCAACGACGTCCGGTTTCCGACTCACTGCGCACTGTGGCATCCACGGCAAACCTGCCGGTTGCCCCATCACAAAAAACATCACGTCCCGGATCCGTACGAGTGGCCAGGGACCACAAAAGATCAGACAACGAATCAGGCCGGGTATCCGCATCCACCACCCAAAGCTGATCCGCCCCTCTTCCAGGCGGCACCAAACGACGAATGGTCTCGATTGCCAAGCCTCCACGACCTGGATGGGTTCCAGAAACCTGTACGGCACACATCCGACCACCCGGAAAGGGATGAATTGCTGTCATCCAGGGTGCCTCTTCTCTGACCCTCTCCAACCAGTCAACAGGACCATCCAAACATGACATGGGAGACACGGCTGCCTGTTCCACTTCCAGTTTGGTGGTGGCATCGACGCCCATTTTGCCTCCAAGTCCAGGCCAGGGGGAAGAAAAATCCAAATAGTCAATCGGGGTGTTACGCAAAATCTGTAGATCGCGTCCGGCATGCACATGACGTTCCACCTGGGTCAACACCGCTCCCCAATCATCCACCTTGACGTTGGCATCCACCACAAAAATATATTTTACATATAAAAATTGCCGCAAAAAACCCCAAATTCCAGCCATCATGCGAAAAGCATGTCCAGGATACCCTTTGGCCAAGGCCACCACAGCCACCCGATAAGAGCAGGCTTCCATGGGCAGATGAAACGCCACAATCTCTGGAAACTGTTTGATCAACAGTGGAGTAAAGACCCGATTCAAGGCCAACGCGAGTATGGCCGGCTCGTCAGGTGGACGTCCGGTAAAGGTTGACAAGTAGATGGGATGACGACGCATGCTCATCCGCTGGACGGTCATCACCGGGAACGGTTCGATTTCGTTGTAATATCCGGTGTGATCGCCAAACGGGCCTTCATCCGCGACATCTGCGGGATCCACCATGCCTTCCAGGACGATTTCAGCATGGGCGGGCACTGGGGGATAAGGCCCCTGTTCAGGTGCGACCTGAACGCGATTTTCGCGCAACAAACCGGCAAAAGCGTATTCAGACAAGGTTTCCGGGACAGGAGTCACCGCAGCCAACAAAGTACCCGGATCACACCCCACAATGACCGCCACTGGCATGGGACGCCCGGCATATTCGCGCAAATGTTGGGCACCTCCACGATGGGCCAACCAACGCATGATCAAACGGTGTCGGTCGAGCAACTGCATGCGATAGACGCCCAGATTCACTGGACCTCCATTGGGTCCACGGGTGATGACCACGCCCCAACTAAGTAATGGACCGGCATCTTTGGGCCAACAGGTCTGAACAGGCAAACGAGTCAGATCCACGGCATGGTGTTCCAGGATCACCTCCCGACAGGGTGGACGGGCCAGTGTGGAGACAGACATGTGACGGACGCGAGACAAGCGCGTCAGGAGATGACGGGCATCTTCAAAGTTGCGTGGAGGTTCCGGGTGACGCAAGGCAGCCAACAGACGACCCAACTCTTCCAGTTCCTGCACCTCACGTCCTATGGCCAGGCCGACCCGTTCTTCGGTGCCGAAGAGATTGGCCAACACAGGGATGTCGAATCCCTTGGGACGGGTGAACAATACCGCCGGCCCCTGTTGGAGCAGGAGACGACGAGAGATCGCGGTGATTTCCAGACAAGGATCCACCGGGAGGTCCACGTGAACCAGCAGGCCACGGGCCTTTAAAAATGCCATGAACTCCCGCAGGTCACGGAATGATCGTGGACGGGTCGTGAGAGATCGGGTCATACTCATGGTGAGGGATTATACTTCCTGATGGACAGAAAAATAAGGGATCACAATGACCGATCCTCAGTTTGGCAAAATGAGATCAAGCCAACGATCTGGAAACTGTTTCCAAATGAGCGAGAAATCGGTAGAATGAACAGACAGAATAAATGAATGGGCACCAGAGGCTCAACCCTGCTGGAGTGGGGTTTGGGACGAGAGGCCCAACAACCATTTTACTAATTTTTTTGATTACAGCAAAGGATTTTTTTTAATAAGATTATGATAAAAAAATCAAAAACAAAGTCCTGGGGATGAATCCCAAGACTCCTCTTTTTTTTAAATTGTATAAACCGAATCCAGGGGCGATTCTTGCCCACGCCCAACGCATTCAGGAGCAACCATCATGTCCGTGTCATCTACCACTCACTTTGGTTTCAGCGAAATCCCGCTGGGCGAAAAAGTTGAAAAAGTTCGTCAAGTATTTGATTCTGTAGCAAAAAACTATGATCTGATGAACGATCTCATGTCCCTTGGTATCCACCGGCTCTGGAAACAATTTGCCATTCGACGGATGAGCATTCGCCCTGGAGACCATTTGCTTGACGTGGCCGGAGGAACCGGGGATCTTGCCCGTCTCATGCACAAACAATTGGCCGGACGCGGGGAAATTGTCATTTATGACATCAACGCCGCGATGTTGGAACAGGGTCGCGTCCGACTCACCGATGAAGGGTGTGTGGCCGGAGTGCAATGGGTGCAAGGCAATGCGGAACATCTGCCGTTTCCTGATCATTCCTTTCATGCGGTGACCATTGGTTTTGGCATCCGCAATGTCACCCAGATTGATGCGGCGTTGCGTGAAATGGTCCGTGTGTTGCGTCCAGGGGGCCAATTCATGTGTTTGGAGTTTTCCCAGGTGGCATTGCCTTTTCTGAAACCGATGTACGAAGCCTATTCGTTCAAAGTGCTGCCTGAAATTGGTCACTGGGTGGCCAAGGATCGGAATGCCTATCAATATCTGGTGGAGTCGATCCGACGTTTTCCAGACCAGGAGCGATTCAAATCGATGTTGGAGGAGGCAGGATTGTTTCAGGTACGCTATCACAATCTCAGCAGCGGCATTGCTGCGGTTCACGTTGGTTACAAGGTATAAGGCCATGCTATCATCATTGTTTGCGATGCCATTCAAACTGATTCCCAAGCCCATGACAGCGGTGAGTCTGGCAATCGTATTGAATCTGTTTTTCAAACGCTATCCCGAACTTCAGGAACGACTCAAAGAGCTGTCCGGAAAAATATTTGAGTTTTATGTCGAAGACCAGGAACAATCTTTTTTCATGGAGGTTGATGATTCAGGACAGGTCATGGTCCACACCTATTCGGACGCCCTGCCGCATGTGGTGATGGCCGGAACGGGAGGTGCGTTTTTGTCGTTATTGTTTGCCACCTCGGACCCGGATTCGTTGTTTTTCTCCCGGCACTTGAAGCTGTCAGGAGAGACGGATACGGGACTGCGCTTCAAAAATATTTTGGACAATGTGGAAATCGACTGGGAAAAAGAGTTGTCTGTCCTGACAGGCCCGCAAATGGCCCGGATGCTGATGACACTGGCCGAAGGAGCCAGACATCTGGGGGAACAGGGAAAGAATCGTGTGGAAAGCGAGCTGGAACACTGGATGAAAGAACGTCAAATTCCCCGCCGAGATCAATTGAATGCCCTGCACAATCAGGCGGAAGCCTTGACCAAGGATCTGGAACGGATGGAGAGTCGGATCACTCGTGCCGGCATGCGACTCTCCATGCAGGGTTGTCAGCGGCCAGCCGATTAGAATCCTGCAATGCTACTTCAAAACTACCGCTCCATTCTGCGATTATCTGGAATTTTGCGTATTCTGGCCCGCTATGATGCGGAGCCTTTATCGCAACGTTTTTTTCCCTTGCGCATCTTGACATGGATCTTTGGATTGCAATCCGAAGTACGACAATTGCGACGTGGAATTCCGCCTGAAGTTCGTTTGCGCAAGATCATGGAGGAACTTGGTCCAACTTTTGTCAAGTTTGGTCAAGCCTTGTCCACACGCATGGATGTTGTTCCAGAAGTCATCGGCATGGAGTTGAAAAAACTGCAAGATGACGTTCCGCCCTTTCCGTTCGCGACCGTGAAGGAGATGGTTGAAGAGGATTTGGGAGGTGAATTGGAACGATTTTACACCCATTTCGATCCGATACCGGTTGCTTCGGCGTCGATGGCCCAGGTGCATCGAGCCGTGACCCAATCGGGTCGGGACGTTGCGGTCAAGGTGATGCGGCCCAATGTGGAAGTGGTGGTGGAGCAGGACATTGGCATGTTGACCACCTTGGCCGAATTGATTGAAACATATATCCCTGAGTGGCACCGTTATCAGGCCAAACGGGTGGTGGAAGAGTTTGCGGTTACCATTCGCAATGAGATGAATTTTCTGGTTGAAGGTTCGCGGGCACAGAAATTCCGGGACAATTTCAAGAATGACCCGGAGATGCATGCCCCAGAGGTGATCTGGACGTTGACTTCACGTCGGGTTTTGACCTTGGAATGGTGTGAGGGGATTCCGATTGATGAGCTTTCGTTGCATCCGCAAGCGGGGTTTGATGCGGTTAAAATATCACAGAACATCATCACGAGTTTTTTCAAACAGGTGTTTCGGGATGGATTTTTTCATGCAGATCAGCATCCCGGCAATATTTTTGTGCGACCGGATGGGGCGTTGACCATTCTGGATTTCGGCATCGTTGGGCGCGTCTCGATGAGAGATCGTATCCTGTTGGCGGAAATGATGCGAAGCTTTCTTGATAAAAATTATCGTAAGGTGGCTGAGGTTCATTTGAAAGCAGGATTTGTACCGCGTCATACCAATATTGATGAGTTTGAAGATGCATGCCGTCAAATTGGAGAACCAATCTTTGGGCAGCCACTCAAGGAAATTTCAATAGCGAAGTTATTATCACAATTGTTCAAGGTGACAGAACAATTCGAAATGCCGGTCCAACCCCAATTATTGTTGTTGCAAAAGACCATGTTCACCTTGGAAGGTGTCGGTCGGGAGATCAATCCTGATTTGAATATGTGGTTTTTGGCAGAACCGTTGATCCGGGATTGGATGATGGAGCATCTGGGTCCGTTGGGTAAGGTGCGTGAGGTTCGGGGACGCATCAAAAATATGTCGGATGCAGCGGAAATGCTGCCAGAATTGGTTTATACGGGTCTGGAACGACTGGCTACAGATCGCGTCAAGATTCACATCCATGCGGATTCTCTGGAACGTCTGGAAAAACGTGTGGGCCTGGGGTTTCACCGTCAGGCCGCCGCCATCACAGGTGGAACCTTGTTTGTCGGCGGTGCTGTCATGGTATCGTCGGGTTTGTCTCCATGGTGGTACGCTCCCCCTCTGCTGCTTGCCTCAATCTATTTCCTGCGCGGCATGCGCCCAGTGCGCTAAAACCTTGGGGGGCGGTGAACCGCCCCCCAAACCCCCCACCCTTTTTTTTTATTATTTTTTTTAT
>JAMOBH010000149.1:0-12767 GCA_039908085.1 Magnetococcus sp. YQC-5 | reverse complement strand
CTGCCCAAATCGGTGACGTGGTTTATCTGGGAAAACTCCCAGGCGGCACCAAAATCACGGGAGTGCAGGTCAACAATGCCGCCATGGGGGCAGGCGTGACCCTGGCAACTGGATATCTGCCGGTCAGTGAGACTGGCGGCAATGCAGCCTATTTCCTGCCAGCGGCTGCGGCATCTTCCCTGGGGGTCAGACGGTCGGATGCCTTTGTCCTGACGATCACACAAGACACCTATATCACGCTCACCGTGGCTGGAGGCGTGGCAACAGGCGCGGTCGAGGCCATCATCGATTACGTCTATTCGGGTCAATGATCTGGGAGCAACCAAGTTGAAGATTCGCTACATTGGAAAGAAAGCGACAAAATCGGACACAGTGGCCGGTACGAATACCGTCTGGAATGGGAACGGTGACATCCAGGAGGTACTCGACACCGTGGCCGAAAAATTGTTGAAGCATCCTGATGTCTGGGAGGTGGCCCCGGATGTCATTGCGGCACCCATGACGCAAACCACAAAGAAGCGGACGGCATCATGAACCTTGGTGAACTGATCACAGCAGCACGGAATCGTCTTGATGACAAGGTGGATCCGTTCCTGTGGGATACGTCCGAGCTGACCCAGTACATCAATACTGGGATCATCGAGGCGTGTGTCAGGTCCGAATTGATTCTGGATGCCAGAACACCGGCAGTCTGCAAGATCGATCTGCAAGCCGGTCAGGGCGAGTATAATCTGCATCCAAAGGTGCTGTTCATCAAATCGGCCACGATTGGGACAGCACCAAGGACGAAGATTTACAAAGCCACAACCCCCCTGCTCTTTGCCAATTGCTATGATTTTCCAACCGGGACAGGGGTGCCGAACTATTACCTGCTCGATGTCGGGAATGGCAGGGTTGGGGTCTACCCGATCCCTGAAGCAAATGACGAAATGTGGTTTTACGTCAGCAGATTGCCTTTGCTTCCCTTGTCAGATCAGGCGTCAACACCTGAAATCCAGGAACCATATCATTTCGGCTTGATCAATTGGGTGTGCCACGAGGCTTATCTCAAGGAAGACGCCGAAACGAAAGATGAGACCAAGGCCATGAAATACTTGAGCCTGTTCGAACTGCAATTCGGGCAACGCAAAACGGCTCAAGAGATCATCCAGCAAACTCAATACGCCACATCACCATTCTCACGTCGGTCAGTACGAGGCTGAAATGGATCCGACCGCTATCAACACCTTCCACGGCATCAACAACGTGGCCGACCCGGCACGTCTGAAGCCTGGGGAGCTGGTGAAGGCGGTCAACGTGGATATCGACAATGACGGAGTGCTTTCGCAACGGGGTGGATTAACACGGGTTTTCAGTGGGGAGTGCCGTTCAGTCTTTGGTTCGAGCCAAGGGTTGCTTTTTGCACAAGGCACAAAGCTTTACCTGATGGATGGGAATTTCAATGCGGTAGAGGTGCGTTCTGACCTGGACTCTTATCTGCCACTGACCTATGCCGAGGTGGCTGGTGAAGTGTTCTATTCCAACAGCGATATTGCCGGATCAATCCGCAATGGACAATCCGAGCCATGGGGACCGCCTACACCAGACGCCCCTACGCTGTCCCTGACACCAAGCGGGAAAATCCCTCCTGGGAGATACCGGGCCGTCGTCACGTTTTACGATGCCGAAGGCCGGGAGTCAGGGGCCAGCGAGCCAAGCAATGTCATTGAGTTTAGAGAAGCAAACAATGGCTTGTTGATCACCCCTCCATCAATAAAAGAAGGGGTGTATGGCGTTGGAATTTATCTGTCATCCGGGACAAATTTTTTCAGAGTGGGGTTTATCACCAAATTTGGAAATGTGTCTGTTGATGTTTTCAATCAAGTGGACCCCTTGAAGTCACAATACTTTGAGCCTGTTCCACCGGGTCACATCATCAGGTTTTATAGGGGGCGCGTCTATATCGCAGTAGATAACCTGGTCTTCTACTCAGAACCAACCCCGAATCTCCACCATTTCAGCGATGAGAACGTGTTTCAGTTCGACTCAAAAATCCTGATGATAGAGCCTGTCGCCGATGGCATTTACATCGCGGATGGCGAAACATTCTTTTTGTCTGGAACCGATCCAGAGGAAATGTCAATCATCAAAGTCGGTCAAACCAAGATTATTCCAGGGTCATCCATCGTGATCGACGCGAAATATTTGGGAGTCGATAAAATTCAAGGTGCTGTGGCAGCTTGGTTTGCTGAAAAAGAAGGTCTTATCGTTGGTCTTTCAAACATGAATGGAGACCTGTTGAAACTCACATCCAGTCAGTTCGCCGTTCCAGAAGGCAATGAAGGAACGGGTTTGGCGTTCAGAAAATACAACGGTATCGATCAACTGGTGGCTACGTTCAGAAAAATCACAAGAGAACAAAGCATTGGATCATCTGATACAGTCTCATCCGAGGTGATCATGAGGTCAACAGCAGAAGATTTGTTCATGTGTTCTGACACAGTGACTATAACAGTCAATGGTTTATTTCCAACATAACAGGGATGCAAACATGCCAATCATAAAGGTTCGACTTAAAGTTGCAAAAGATCTGGGCGATTTGAAAAAGCTCAAGCGTCATATCAGACAGGGAGTGAAACTGGGAGGCCAATTCAGCAATCAGGTTTTCCGCAATGGACAACCGATCACGGATGAAGAATGGGATGATAATATTGTTCCAGACCAAATGTTGAACCATTCCCTGGATTTGGCATTGCGCAATCAGACACCCAAGCCCAACTGGTTTGTGGGTTTGTTTTCAAACAATGTCGTGCCAGGGGCTTCGCTTACGGGGGCAACGATTGATGCGGTCTTGTCCGAGATCACCGCCTACACCAACGCCACGCGCATCCCTTATGTGCCAGCAGCGGCCACGGGCAAGTTGATCACCAATACGGCATCCAAGGCCGAGTTCACCATCAACGCCACGGTCACTGCTTACGGTGCATTCCTGGCTTCTCATGCAACCAAAGGTGACACCACAAGCACGACCATTTGTGCAGCGGCATCCAAGTTCACCAACCAGCGGACATTGGCGGACCAGGATCAGTTGTTGGTGACGTACCAGATTTCCGCATCCAGCACCTGATATTGATATGAATCAAACCATCCCGTTCAGAATGGTGAGATCTGGCGACTCAGAGAAGACAACTGCCCATGTGGCTGCATCGAAACGCCTTCTCGCATCATTGCTGGATGGGATGAAACTTCAAAGTCTGCAACAAGGGAAGAAACAGCAGTCACTGCCGGATGGGACGGTGATCAAAGTTTCTTCCATTTTTGGGCAAAACAGAATCCATATCACGGCACCACCCCTGGAGACTCAGAAGAGTTTAACCCCAAGGGCGCAACCTGTCATACCGGAAATTGTGGTCCATCCACAGAAAGAGCCTGAAATCGTGGAGGTCACACCGAAAGTTGACAGGCATGAGTTCTCTACCGTCGAGAAGACACCGATTGTACCCGTATCCGTGCAGTCCATACCGGTGATTGACGCCAAACACGTGACTGCCAAATTTTTTCCTGCCACAACATGGCAGGGAGAACATACGACACCGGATAAGGTCGAAGCAAAGCACGAATTCGCAAAGGTCGTACCAGCAGACAAGCCGGTTGAGGTTGATTTGCCAAGGTTTGGGGGTGTTGTCCCACCCATGGACCAAGCGGCGAGAATTCCTGTTATCAAGGGCAACCAATTACCGGAGTTCAAACAGGATCCATTCGTTCCTGTCGATACAGAGATACCAAAGGCCGCGATACCAAATGTTGATCACCCAAATATTGATCACCCAAAGGCCAATATACCACCCGCTTTTATTGATGAACGCAGGGCCATACATGTACCGGCACAGCCTGTTGAGCCTGTTGTGGCCAAAGCGATCCCTGTTGAAGCCGTCAAGACTCCGCACAACGAGGCCAAGACAGTCCACATCGCAGCTCAGCATGTCCCGGCGGTCATCATCAAACCCCAACCCATTGAAGCCGTGAAGGTGCCTCACATCGAAGGCCAAGTGGAATTGATCAAGGTCGCTCATATGAGCGTCAGAGATGTTACTGAATTTAAAAAAGGTCATTTCTTGCAGCCGATGTTTTTTAATGGGGAGTTCGCCATTGAAATTCCTTCCTTTTCTAATGAACTGCCAAATGAACGACCGCAATTGTCGATTGGACAAGGATATTTTGTATCGATGAAAACGGATTACATGGGAGAAGCAGTGGAAGAGAAACAAGATGAAGTAAACCAGTTTAAAGAAGATATCTATGAAGAAAAACAATACGTTCTTTATGCTTTTATGGGATCAGATTTGTTTGTCGGCAGACAGTTGGGAAAACATTGGAAACTCGTTGGGAATATAGGCTTTGAACCAGACGATGTTATTAATATCGGACGAGGAACATTTGTTGCGGTTGAAGGGTATGAGGGATTCAGGGTTTCAACCGATCATGGACGCACATGGAAACCATTGACGGGTTTGCAATCGAGTGTCTTTGAAACCGAACGAAACGCAACTGGCAAATGGCCGGACGCATATTCTGAGGATCAACGAAATAATATTTCAGGAAAGCAATTTTCGGCCAAGATAGCTGTCGTTTCTCCTGGGAAGTTCGTTTTCTTTACCGCAGATACGAGTTTGCAAGCATCAACCGCAACCTGGACAGGGAAACAAGAACCAGTTGAAGTGACAAAACGGCAGAAAACAACGATGGCACTTCCTCCCGATAGATTGGAATTAAAAACAAAACAATACATGCCTGGCATGATACGCTCGCCCATCATCAACATTGGTGGCGGGAAACTAATCAGTTTCTTTTGCGGAATGGCACCAAGAGACGTGCGAAGGACTTTTCAATCAAGCCTAAGAGTAGAAAATGAATCCTGGGATTCTGGAACGCCAATAGGAATAATGCCGGACGGCACAGAACATGTTATCCCTCATGATAAATTTGGTGTACATGGGTCCGTTGTTAATCTTGCAAACCCATCTGTTGAATATGACTTTCTAGTACAGTATGGCTTAGGAAGTCAGGTGACTAGGCCATATTATTATGAATACAAGTTGCTCGACCCTGAATTCATGCTAAATAAAATGAGAGAATGGGCAAACTTACAAACATTTCAATATATTTATCCTGACATGCCATTAAATGTTGCAGAAGATCTTATTATTCAAGGACAACCAATTGTTACTCATGCTTGGGAAAATTGGCTTGAGTTGGCATTACAAAGAGATCCTGCTACTGAATGGGTTCCTTCCCAAATCTACATAGACTTGGTGCGCAATCTTGAAATTGTAGGCCGTTATCTGAAAGGGACGTTACCATCAATACCGGATCATGGCCTTATCAACGCCACACTCAACTTTTCTTGGAAACCTGAATCACCAGGACGACCAATTGACCGAGTTGTTAATGCCACAGTCGAGAATGAAGATTATACATGTTATACAATGTTAAGTGATGATGCCGGAGAAACATGGGTATCTTTAGAGAAGGCCCCCTTTGCGTTTGCGTTATGGTCAGTGGCTCTTGGTGAAAACGTGGTCTTGGTCTACGGGATCAAGATCAATCTGTATAAACTCAGTGTAGAGAACCCATATGTGGATGCAGAAGCAGGTTTTGGATTGTGGCGGTCAGTTGATGGGCGCGTATGGGAGTTGGTCAAAGATGACCCTGAAGGAAATTGGTTTATCAAGCCGACAAATTGGAGTGACGAAGCTTGGGCAGAATTGGTTGACACTATTTTTCCGGTTGACACGATATATAAAATAAATCTTCTCATAGATTTAACTGATATGTTCACACAGAAAAATATTATTGTATCCCTTGGAAAGATTTATGAAGACCACACGAACAAAGATAAACTGCTGTGGATGAAACCGTATGTGACGCTGATATCCAATGATCTTGGCGTAACGTTTACAGAGATTGAAAACCCGTTCAAGGCGGTGGGCAAGCCGATTCCGCTTGGTGACATACCCTTGAATGACATCAGACCATGGGAAACATGGGGTGCCGCATTGGTTGGGGTCAGTGCTGATTGCAATGCGGGGATGGTAGACCCCGATGACAAAGGGGGACCAGGATTCTTCCTGTCACGCGACAACGGAGAGACTTGGTGGAGACAAAGCAGCCTGCCTAATATTTTTAATATGTTCCACGCGAACAATAAAATTGATCTGGCATTGCCGGAACTTTATAAAGGAATGGTGTAAATATGGCAAATCATCGTTATTGGCGTATATTCATCACCAAGATGGACACCAATGGCAACCTGCAAATACGAGAGATTGAAATGCGTGGCAGCATTGGCGGCGCGGATCAATGCAATGGAGGTGTGGCCAATCAAAATAATTTTGAGATTGGATATGATGGATCTCATGCGTTTGATAATAACGTCAACACAGAATGGTATTGGCCTTACTACCCAGCATCTTTCACATCTGCATGGATATCCTATGATTTCGGCAGTGGTGGTGATGTTGATGTGGCTGAATTATCGATTGATTGCTTTAATTATAACCACCCGGTTGATTTTGATCTTCAATATTCTGACAACGGAATGGATTGGACAACTGCAAGAACATTCACGAATCAAGAGTGGTCTGTTCCAGGCGTAAAACTCTTCCAGATTGGTCCTCAGGTCTTTGAAGAAGTGATAGTTGAAGATTTTTTGCTTTTAACTGGAAATTATCCAAATCTCGTAGGCGAAAAAGATTGTTGGCGCATTAATGTCACTAAAACCAAAAATCAAATATCCAATCCAACACAGAATATGTGGCTCAAAATCTATGAAATGGAGATGCGGGAACAGATTGGTGGTTCCGATCAATGTAATGGTGGCTCCATACTTGTAAATATGAATGGAGCAGATGGTGCTGACTTGGTGAATAATTCAACATCCAGTTATTGGTTTGCATATGATACTAATACTGCATGGTTTGGATACAGAAACGATGCATCACCATTTATCCTCAAAGAACTTGCCCTGTATTGCGACACAGTCGATGCGCCTGTTGATTTTGAGGTGCAATGGGCAACGAAATCCGCACCGAATGACTGGCACACTGCAAGAACTTTCATAAACCAATCTTGGCCTGTCACAGGATGGCAAACTTTTATAATTGGTCCGCAAGTATCGGATGTGTCGGCATCAGAACAATCGTATTTTACCAGTATTTCTTCATCGAAATTGATTTCCAATGTCCCAGTCACCGAATCCACACTGATTACAAATTCATTATTGGGTGGTTTACAATATTTGACAACAATGCAGGAATCCGTGACTGTTGAAGATTTTATTGAGACTGTGATTCAGGCTTTTAATGCATCTTTTCGGTATTGGCGGATCTATGTCACCAAATCCACAGCAGGATCCAACATGCTCCTGTCTTTTTATGAAATGGAGATGCGTGCCACTGTGGGTGGTGCGGACCAGTGCAACGGTGGCACAGCATCAGCAAGTCATGCTGACAGTACTTCTTCCAATCTTTTTGATAATAACACTACATCCTATTGGGTCAATGGCAGTCCAAGTGCCGATTGCTGGATTAAGTATGATTTTGGCGCAGGTAACACACGATCCATTGGTCAATTGGCATTCCTTCCTCGCTATACAAACCAATGCCCTGAAGATTTTCAATTGCAATACTCGAATGACGGGACAACATGGACCACAATGCAATCGTGGGTTGGACAGACTACTGGCTGGTCTGACGGAACGTGGCGTTATTATACAGTCAATAGACCACCAATAAATGAATTGATTTATGAATTTATAATATCTATGGATTCAGTCATTGAATATATTTTAGCAAGACTGGAAATATCAATTGAAGATGGGATCACTGTTACAGGACAAACAGCCTTAATCAAATTGTTATCAATTTTGATCACAGACAATCACATCTTTTCAACGGTATCGGATTCATTAAAAAGAACGAACAATTTAGTTTCTGATGAAGCAGTATTCAATGAGACGAGCAAACAATGGTCTGTATTATTTCTGAATGAAATGCAGAACTTTGCTGGAACACTGTCTAACAATCTAATCATTAAAAAAAATGTTGCAGAAACATCTCGTTTCAAGTCCGTTTTGGCTTCCGCTGTCTTCATTTTGAGGAGTGCCGCAGATGGTTTAAACCTCACCGATACCAATAAAAGTGCGTTGTTATTTGCTATTGATGAATTGCAAACCATTACCGGGTCAGTTACACAGCAAGGCAAACTCTCCAATTCCGTGACAGGAGGTATATCGTTTGTCGGAAACACGATTTTGGGATCCGCTATCATCTGCATGCGGGATGTCTTGGATGGTTTGAGCATAGAGGATGCAAATCATCAATGGCTGACGTTTGTCGTGTCCGAACTGGAAACTATCAATACTAATTTACATGCATTCAGCAAAGGGTATCCCTTGGTGACTGGCGACATGAACATGACAGTGTTTGCCAGTTCATTGATAACGATATTCCGCGAAGCCATTTCCATTCTAAACGTCAACGACTCCATCCAAGGAATGTTGTCGTTCGCTATCAATGAATTGCAAGCCATCACTGGGTCAGTCACACAGCAAGGCAAGTTCTCCAATTCCGTGACAGGCGGAATGGCTATGGCAGAGATTACCAGATCATTGCTGAAAATATTACGCGAAGTAACTGACGGTTTAAACGTCAATGACTACAGCAAAAGCATATTGTCATTTACTATCAAAGAATTGCAAACTTTTATCGATTCACTGGCTACGCAAGGCCATTTCTCCAATGTCATGTCGGGTAGTTTATCCCTGGCCTCTGCGTCAACGTCCGTATTTCGTATATTGAAGACAGTTCTTGAGTCTGAGGTGCTGGACGATGAAAATAAACAAGCGTTGGCATTTGCCCTAAATGAAATTCAAGACATCAGCACATCGGTTGAAACGATAGCAAAGCAGTTCAACACAGTCACCGGGATATTGAATTTTAAAGGAACCGTATCACTGGCGACCAAGCTGTTACAAGCCGTGATAGAAACCGCACTGCTGGTTGATTCCCCAACAATTCAAGCGCAACGCATGATCCTGGTCTTGGATCGATTCTCTTTCATCGATTCACTCAATGCAAATCTGATTGTCAATAAAACCGCAACCGGGGCCATGTCTTCGGCAGATGCGGTAAAGTTGTGCTTGTCTGCGTTTGTCCAAGACATGGCGACCTTGGCCTCTGCTGGGGATGGGGTCAAACGGAAGATTGTGCAAATGGCCGAATCTCTGGTTCTATCCGGGGCAACTGACTCACTGCTCCATGCACAGATGATCGTTGCGGCGGTACTCACCCTGCAAGACGATGCTGTTGGAAATAAAAGTTTTTATGATACAGCAATAGAGGATATCGTTGTCACCGAAAATTTATTAAGGCTCTGGGTGCATAACGCCAATGTGATGGATACCATGTTATTTACGGATTCTGTGGAGCGAATTGTCCGCATCCAAATTCTCGTGACGGATGATTCCAAGTTCCATGACACATCTTATCCTGGTGCCATCTTCAACGAACTTATAGCGGATGGGGTGAAAATTTTTCTTACATTCAGTCATGACGACGACGCAGTCTATTCCGGGTTCGTGGTCAACACCAATACTTTCGCAGTCAGTGAGTATACCAATTTCAGATTCAACTCCCTGACCACCTGGAATGGAAAAGTATATGCAGCAAACTCATCCGGTATTTTCGTCTTGTCCGACAAAGAGGATGATGACGGACTGAAAATTCAAAGCATCATCAGAACCGGCATAATGAATTTTGGATCGAAGCATTTCAAGCGGGTGAACGAGGCGTTTGTCGGCATTCGAGGAAATGGCCAGATGATCCTCAAGACCATCACAGGGGATGCAACCGAACATTGGTACGATTTGAAGATTACAAGGAATAATACAGGAGAAAACAGAATCAAATTGGGTCGTGGGGTATCATCATTGTTTTGGCAGTTTGAATTGCATAACACAGAAGGGAATCCGTTTGAACTGACAGACATCACCTTATACCCTGTAGAACTTTCAAGGAGGGAACGATAAATGGCTGAATATCCAGTTCCATATGACGCTGTAGCAGAACCTGCGCCTTTCGATGCCTATGCAGAACCTGCGCCTTTCGATGCCTATGCAGAACCTGCGCCTTTCGATGCCCATGCTGATGCCGCGCCGTTCAATGCCTATGCAGAACCTGCGCCTTTCAGTGCCCATGCTGACCCTGCGCCTTTCAGTGCCCATGCTGACCCTGCACCTTTCAGTGCCCATGCTGACCCTGCACCTTTCAGTGCCCATGCTGACCCTGCGCCTTTCAGTGCCCATGCTGATGCCGCGCCTTTCACTGCCCATGCTGCCCCCGCGCCTTTCAATGCCCATGCTGACCCTGCACCTTTCAATGCCAAAGCAGATCCGGCACCTTGGACAGCTCCAGTACCATGGACCACCAAGGCAGATCCGGCCCCGTGGCAACCTGCTTCAACACCAGCCCCTTGGAGTACTCCCGTTGCACCGGCACCATGGATTGAAACTGCAAGCGTGGCACCGGCATCCAGTACATCCAGATTGGTTCGACCACCCAAGTCAAATTCATATGATATTCCAGGGACCATCACCGCAGCGCATTCCAAAGCGGCAGCCACAGCAGACACCGCGATTGCAAACGCAATTACGTTTTCCAACAATTTATCTGTCGTAGCAAACAACATTGCCAGTTTGTACCTGGAACCTCTTGTCCCAAGAGAAAAAGGGACAATGCCAGCACGCCCTGAAGCCGTTCAAGCACCAACCCCGATTGTGTTAAAAGAGACCAATCTCACACCACCAACCGGGATCACCTTGCAACCGTTGACCGAGTTACTTATCCCGGAGGCACCTGTCTTCACGGATAGCGCACCAACGATTGCAAATATTGCATTGCCCACTCCCTTTGCTGGAACAGTGCCGGTCAATACGATTGTTCTCCCAGTGCCAAGAGAGGTTGAGGTTCCAACGGAAAGACCACCTGCTGCGCCGATTCTCACCGATATTACCATCCCTGCAATCCCGATCCTGAATCTGGACGTATTTGACGTTGCGGCACCCGTCAACACGGTCATGCGGGAGGTGGTATTTGATGATTCGGTCACACAACCCGTGAGAGAAATGCCTGTTTTTAATTTTTCAGCCTTGGAGCGACTGCACCAGGAAACAGCGACCTTGACCCATGCCATTTTCAACGGGGACAGAAGAACCGTCTTTCGTATTTTCCCCCACATCAACGATGCCATTTTGCGAGTGGCTCTTGATCGGGAGGCGGGGAATGATCTGAATGGCGAATATGCCATCCTGAACGGATTTGCCCAGCGAGGATTTGCCCGGCCACCAGGGGCCGCATTGAAACAATTACGACGAGCCAGGGAAGCAAGAGAAGCACGCAACTCGGAAGCGATCCGGGCCATGATGGTTCAAGAGATTACCCAAGAGCGTGAAGAGATCAAATGGGTCACTGAAATGGTCTCTTCCACCACGAAGGAATTGCTTGGTTACGAGAGCCTGTTGTTCGAAAGGGCTGTCAATTTCCAAAAAAATATGCTCGAACTTGGAATCACTTTTTTTGGCTATCAGAGAGACAGGTTTCTTGCCGCAATTTCGGAACATGAAGCCCACCGGAAAGATGCGCATGACAAGATGGAAATGAAACTCATGACCCTGGAGAAGACCAAACTGGAACTGGAATTCGCCAAGGCCAGAGGGACATTGCAAGAACTTGAATTAAAAAAATATGAATCTGAAATCAAGGGGGTTGAGAGTTTATTTCAATTATATCAGAGCAAATTGGACGGCGAGAAAACCAGGATCAGCATGGGCCAGTTGCAACTGGAAGCGTTTGGCAAGGAAGTCCAGGCTTACGAGGCAGCGGTTCGTGCAAAAGGCATGGAATACGATGCCTATGCCAAGCAATGGTCTGGCGAAGGGATCAAAATGGAGGCTTTTGCCAAATCTGCCGATGCCTTTAAATCTCGCGTTGATGCGTTCACTGGGGTCGTTTCAGCCCGTTCAGGCATCAGGGAGACAGAAATCAAACAACAAGCCCTGTTGACCGATCTTTACAAAACCAACGTGGAAGTGTTCAAGATCGGTTCAGATGTCGAGAACGCGCACATGACGCAACGACTCTCTTTGTTTGACAACAATATCAAACTGTTTTCCGCACAGATCGCCAATCAGGAGGCCATGGGCAAGCTGGATGTGGAACAATATCGGATTGATGCTGGAGTCAGGGATAAAGAAATCGACCACGATATTGAAATGGTGAAGGCCAAAATCGCCGTCGCGCAACAATCCGCAAATGTCATGATGGAAGCCTCGAAGCATTTGTCTGGGGTGTTTTCGCAGGTTGCGGCATCGGCCATGTCCGTGGTGAATTTCAGTGGCTCCATGTCAGCGTCCGATTCGACATCGGAATCGTATGGGTTCAGCGAATCCAATTCTTCATCCACCTCGGATTCAACAAGCAATAGCGCGTCGAATTCGGCCAGCAATTCATCAAGCAACAGCACGTCGAACAGCTCAAGCAATAATGTTAGCAATTCTTCGTCAAATAGCGCAAGCAATAGTTCAACAAATGGTGCAAGCAATTCGGCGTCGAACAGTGCCAGCAACAGCGCGTCAAACAGTGCAAGCAACAGCGCATCCAACAGCGCGTCAAACAGTGCCAGCAACAGCGCGTCCAACTCGGCATCCAACAGCGCATCCAACAGCGCGTCGA
>JAMOBH010000148.1:0-12816 GCA_039908085.1 Magnetococcus sp. YQC-5 | reverse complement strand
CCCAAGGCAGCATAAGCCGAATTTTAATTTTAAGATTTACATAACCTTTCTTATTTAAAGAAAGGCAAAGGTGAGTTTTTGCCTGTGCCAAGTGTTCTTTCATGGTAAGCATCCATAGAAAGGAACAACTCCCACTCTTTAATCAAATCGGAGAAATCCGAGAACGTGCCATCACCATGGGCAAAATCGCGAATATTCTTCAAAATCAAAAGGAACTCGACGAAGCACTACACATACACAACGAGGAAGAACTCCCGGTCTATAAAAAACTCGGCGACAGCCGCGCCTACGCCATCACTATGGGCCAAATCGCAAATATTCTCCAAGCTCAAGGACAAATCGATGCAGCACTACGGATCTACAACAATGAACAACTTAGTATGTTTAAAAAAGTTGGCGATACCCACTCTATTGCAGTAACTCTATGCAATATAGCAAATATTATTGTTGCACAAGGACAACCCAATGAGGCACTGCGAATCTACAAGGAAGCACTCCCGGTCTTTGAAAAACTCGGCGACATCCGATCTCGTGACATCGTCATGAAAAAAATTAAATCCATTTTTCAACAGCGCGAGCAACACAATGAGGCGTAGTCTCGAACCAGCATGATCCATATCCTCTATTCCGCCGACTATGAACTCTACCTGGGAGGTCTCTGTCTGCCCGAAGAGGAGGTCTTGATCCAGCCTACCGAACACCTGCTGACAACCTGCGACCGCCTTGGCATCCCCCTCACCCTATTCGCCGACCTAGCCTGCCTGTGGCGTTACCGGGAACTGGGTCTGGACCACTTCCCCACCCGCGCCGAAACCCAACTCCAAAACGCAGCCCAACGGGGCCATGATGTGCAAACCCACCTCCACCCCCACTGGGCCTATACCCGGATCGAAGGTCAACACTTTCGCTTCGATAATAAACACTATCTCCTGGGCACCGTGGACCCGGATCCTGCGGTACGATTGGCTTTAACCAAAACCTGGCTGCAACGGGCCGCCGACTCACTCACCCAACTCATCGCCCCCTTGGTCCCCTCGTACCAATGCTTGGCTTTCCGGGCCGGAGGCTACGGCCTGCAACCCGACACACCCATGATCCTGAAAGCACTTGAAGAAACCGGCTATCACATCGATTCCAGCATCATCCCCGGCGCACGCCTGACCAGTTCCGTCCAACAGGTCGATTTTACCCAACTTCCTCCCCTATCCAATTACTGGCTGAGCGAACAACAAGGATTATACTCCCCTGCCCCACCAGGAACCGGCCTGTTCGAAATTCCCATAGCCGCCTGCCCTCTCACCCGCCGGGACCGACTGATCCTGCAAACCCCACAAGCCGCTCGCCAAGCTTGGACCATTCTGCGAGGCATCCCCCCTACCCCACCTCGCGGTCACCCCTGCAATACCCCATCATCATCCACCCCCCTGCCGGGCACCCGCTGGCACCACGCCTATTGGCGCGCGCAGGCACTCATGCATGTCAACTTCCTGCGCCTGGAACTGGGAACCAACCCCAAACCCCTGCTGACCTGTGTGCGTCGCTACCTGGAAAAATATTACAAGTCATCAAACGAGACAATCTTCTTTTCCCTGAACTGCCACCCCAAAGGCATCCACCAACCCCATCTGGAGACCTTGGCCACCTTCCATGCCGCCCTGACCCGCCACTACCAGCATGACATCCAGGCCATCACCTTTCAACAGGCTTGGCAGATCATACAAAAAAACATCCGTGAATGATGATCCATGGCTTGTAATGGAAGCTTCCAAGACAAGACAATTTTAATGTCATCAGGGCGGTTTTTCAGCTTAAGTGGGGGGCCTCCCTGCTTACCTCACTTACAATCACTTACAATCTTTGCAAAATGGCGTCCACCTCTGTGATGCGCGTGGATGGATCCTCCCATGCCTGATCTTTGATGCCGAGGGTCTGGGTTTCGTGATTCAAACGAATCAATCCCTTGCCCTCCTTGAGCAAAGCAATGATGCCGTCTGGATTGACGTTCGGCGTGGGATGAAATTGAATCGTGGCCCCTTTGGGTCCAGCATCGATCTTGAGAATCTTGATCCGACGGCACGCCTGTTTGAGATGCATGATCCTCAACAGGTTGGCGGCTGACTCTGGCAGATGCCCAAAACGGTCCATGAGTTCCGCCCGCATATCGGTGATGTCGCTTTTGGTCTCCAAGGCAGAGATGCGTTTGTACAGTGTCAAACGTTGACGAACATCCGGGACATAATCTTCTGGAATGTGCGTGGAGAGATGAAGGTTGATGACCGGCGAAAATTCATCCGGTTCCGGCTTGGGCTGGGCGGTTGGCACAACTCCAGAAGAGAGGGCTTCAACCGCCTCTTTGAGCATCTGATTGTACAACTCAAAGCCAACCTCCCGAATCTGTCCTGATTGCTCTTCGCCCAGGATATTGCCTGCACCCCGGATTTCCAGATCGTGGGTGGCCAACGTGAAACCTGCTCCCAACTCCCCCATGGATTCGATGGCATCCAGACGACGCAAGGCATCTTCGCTGAGGGATTGCACATGCGGAATGAAGAGATAGGCATAGGCACGATGCTTGGAACGACCCACCCGACCCCGGAGTTGATGCAATTGCGCCAGACCGAATTTGTCTGCCCGGTGGATGATGATGGTATTGGCTGTGGGGATGTCCACGCCGTTTTCAATGATGGTGGTACAAAGCAGGAGATTGAATTCCTGGCGGTAAAAAGAGAGCATGATTTTTTCCAGGCGTCCTTCACGCATCTGCCCGTGGGCGACCCCGATTTTGGCTTCTGGAACCAGGGTTGCCAGATCCGACGCCATTTTGTCGATGTCCTGAATGCGGTTGTGGACAAAAAAGACCTGTCCGCCCCGGTAAATCTCCCGCAGAATCGCTTCCCGAACCCGTTGCTGATCATACTGCAGGACAAAAGTACGGATGGCAAGCCGGTTCACAGGGGGCGTGGCAATGATGGAAATGTCACGCAGGCCGCTCATTGCCATATGCATGGTGCGGGGAATCGGGGTGGCGGTAAGGGTGAGAATATCCACCATGGCGCGCATTTGCTTGATGCGCTCTTTGTGAACCACACCAAAACGTTGCTCTTCATCCACCACCAGCAGACCCAGATCTTTGAACTTGACATCGGTTTGCAAAATCCGATGGGTTCCTACGACAATATCAACGGATCCATTAGCGATGGCATCCACGGTTTTCTTTTGTTCTGCCGGGGTGCGAAAACGTGACAGAAGATCCACAGTGATCGGGTAAGGGGCCAGACGACGCGCAAAGGTCTCGTAGTGCTGCTGGGTGAGGATGGTCGTTGGGGTCAGAACCGCCACCTGTTTGCCGTCCATGACCGCCCGGAATGCGGCCCGCAAGGCCACTTCGGTTTTGCCGAATCCCACATCGCCACAGACCAGACGATCCATGGGTTTGCTCAAGGCCATGTCGTTCAAGACGGCCTCAATGGCGGCACTCTGGTCAGGAGTCTCCTCAAAAGGAAACGAAGCGGCGAATTCTTGCAACAAAGGATCGGGTGCTGAAAAGGTGAATCCCTGGCTGGCTTGGCGCAAGGCCTGGAGACGTACCAGCTCCGCAGCCATTTCCATGATTTTTTTGCGAGCTTTTTCCTTGGTTTTGTCCCATTTGACGCCACCAAGCTTGTCAAGAGGGACATCGTCGCCAGCGGCATATTTGGTGACGCGATCCAGGTTTTCCACCGGGGCATAGAGTTTGTCTGATCCGGCATAATGGATCAATAGAAAGTCGTTTTTGATCCCCCCCACTTCCAGGGAGTGGAGTCCACCATAACGACCTACGCCGTGATCCGCATGCACCACCGGGTCATTTTCTTTCAGATCCGCAAAGCCGGCCAGGAGTTGATCAAGGTAGCGGGGATCGGTTTTTCGGCGTCTGGCTTTGACGCCGAAAATGGCACTTTCGGTCAGCAGGGTCAATCCCATGCGACCATGAATAAAACCCTGTTCCACATCGCCAACCGCCAGACAGGTGGAGGTGGAGGGCATTTTGAGGAATTCGTTCCAGTTGGCGACACTGGTTGTTGGGATTTTGTGGTCTTCCAAGAGTTCCCGGAGTCGTTCCCGTTGTCCCATGGAAGAGGCGGTGATGCACACTTTGAAGCCTTGGGCACGGGAGTCTTGAATCTGTTTGGTGGCCAATTCCAGGGGTGCTTGTGAGGGCGCAGGGGTGCTTTCGGACAGTTCGATGAAATTCGGTGCCGGATCGAAACCCAGGGAGATGCCCCCTTGAGCAGCTTGTGATCCAGTGGCCAGTACGGCAAAACGGTCCAGTTGGCGGTTGAATTCCTCCAAGGAGAGATAGAGTTCCGCCGGTGGGTGGCGTTGGGCTGGGATGTGAGGAGCTTCCTGCAACAGGCAGGCGCGACGTTCCTGGATTTCGGCTTCAAAGAGTTGTGCCTCGTTGGGAACGTCAGAATCGAGCCAAAAGAGGGTGCTGGCAGGCAGGTAGTCGAAAAAGGTTTCCGCATGGTCATAGAACATCGGCAGGAATTGTTCCATGCTGGGGCTTTTGTCACCTTTGGAGACTTGTTTATACAAGTCATCATCCGCCGCGCCAATGCCGAACGCATGCCGGAAAGCACCGCGAAAGTTTTTGATGGTCTCCTCGGTCAGAATCACCTCACTGACCGGGAGAGCCTGGATGGAGGGGATGCGGTCGGTAGAGCGTTGGGTGATGGGGTCAAACAGACGCAGGGTTTCCACCTCGTCCCCAAAGAGTTCCAGACGCACCGGATCCTCGCGTCCTGGAGGGAAAAAGTCGATGATGCCACCGCGAATGGCGTATTCACCGGACTCTTCCACCTGGGTGACAAGGCGGTAGCCTGCTGAAGAGAAAAAGGTACGTAAAGCGACAAGGTTGAGCTGATCTCCTTTGGCCACGGAAAAACCGTGGGTGGCCAGATAGTCATGAGGCACGGTTCGACGCATGAGGGCTGGGGGTGTGGTGACAATCGCCGTCAGGGCATTGCCAGTGGAGTCGCCAGCACTCACAGGTCCGTGCCCCAGGGTTTGGGTCAAGCGGAACAGGGCGCGAATGCGTTCTCCCATGATGGGACCATAGGGAGAGAGACGTTCAAAGGGCAGGGTTTCCCAGGCCGGAAAGGGGAGCAGGGTCACGGCTGGGGAGATGTGATCGGCAAAAAAGAGCATGGACCGATACAGGCTTTCGGCGCGTGCGATGTTGTTGGCGATCAGGATCAGCGGTCCTTTGTGGTGGCGCGAGGCTTCCAAAGCCATCCAGGCCAGGGAGGAGCCTGGGATGTTGCCCAGAACCGGGAACGGCTGACAACGCCGTTCCAACAAGGGGATCAGAGGAGTGAGCAGAGGATGTTTCACTGGCGCATCATCATCTTTAGTTGTTAATTATGGCAAGCAAATCAATCGGTTGAGAGCGTGCAGGGTACGGAAATCACCCGACAACCAGCCCATGGGGGGGCTGTTTTGGTTTTTTTATTGTATCAATCAAAACAATCATCATTTCTAATGTAATAGTAAACACTTGCTCAGTATGAGCAAGAACCGTACATTGGGCTATCAGAGAGCCGTTTCAAAGATAAAATATCGCGCTTTTTGGGCAAATTGACAAGGAAATTTATTGCCCTGCTGTTGAATGGCGTGTTTAGGCAAAAAGGGTGCGGTTATGGTGTTCGTTAAGGCAATAAGGGCTTGTAATGAAGAGTATTGGGGGAAGATACCATAAAAGATCCATGTGTTTATCCATTTGAATCGCGTGGTCTCGACAACGAGAAGTGCCCATTCGTCGCGGTTGGTCCATTGGATCGAATTTGGAAGAATGGTGTCGCCGAGGCTTTTCATAGGTTTCAATCAGAACCGTATATGGTACAATGTGATCCATGAACAATTTGCCTATCCTCGACGTGGTCTTTTTTCTCACAGCTTCTGGCAACAGTCCTGTGTGAGACTGGTTGCGCAGCCTGTCTGTCGAGGATCGAAAAGGGATCGGTGAAGATCTCAAACTGGCCCAGTTCCGATGGCCCCTGGGCATGCTGTTGGTCCGAAAACTGGAACCGGGCCTATGGGAGGTCCGCAGCCAACTCAAGAGTGGTGGCATTGCGCGGGTATTTTTCACCGTACAGGGGCACGACATGGTGCTGCTGCATGGTTTTGAAAAGAAATCCCAGAAAACCCCGAAGGATGATCTGGAACTGGCACGAAACCGCATGCGACACTACAAGGAAGCTGACAATGAATAAACATAGGGGTGGTTCCCTGGATGCATTCCTTGAGGAAGAAGGGATCTTGGATGAGGCTTCCGTAAGGGCCAGAAAAAGACTTCTGGCATTGCAATTAGCTGATATCATGAAGCAGGAACGCCTGACCAAGACACATCTGGCACGGGAACTTAATACCAGCCGTTCTCAAGTGGATCGACTTCTAGACCCGGAAAATACAACTATCACGTTGGAATCGCTGGATCGGTTGGCTCATGCCGTTGGCAAGCAACTGAGGATCGAATTCGCATAACGGTCACATGGTGCCCCTCTGCAACTCCTTCAAAAATCTGCGGTGCAACAAGGCGTCGGCAGGAATGGGATGCGTCAGCTTGGTTGATTATCGAAACTGTGGCAAACAGTGTCTCAACCGCGACCCTATTGGGATGCATCGTTTCTGGGCTTCGCCAGCCCACACCAGGGGGACGCTCCCTGGATCCGCATTGCTGCAAAATACATATTTCAAGATGGTCTAGGTAAAGGAGAAATCATTTTAAAATTAAAAAAGATTATGCCATATGGGCCTTCCGAATGCCAAGTTTTTCTGATTGGAAATCAGACAGGCTGCTAGTGTTTAAGGCGATGACGGTCCCTTTGAGAATTCACACTCCGATTGACATGCAATCCGCCTTATGGTACGTTTTGAATGAGTACATCGTGAGGAGAGATGCCATGCCTAGAGCAATGATTGAAGACAATAATCGAATCGCACTGCGGATTCGTCCAGACGACAAAGCGACTTTGATGCGAGCTGTTGCGTTGGAGCATACCGATCTAACCTCCTTTGTCATAAAAAACGCCATGCAAGCAGCAAAAACTGTAATCGAACAATCCGAACGGGTCAGACTTACCGAGCGTGACAGTTTGCGCGTTCTGGAACTTTTGGAAAATCCACCCGCCCCGAATGCAAAATTGCTGGCTGCGGTTCATGCGATGCCTCCACAGACATGAATCTGCCTGCTTGGCATGAAGAACCCATTGCCAAAAGGCACAACAGAGAATTCTTTGATTGTGGTGATGGCGCATTGAATGATTATCTTCGTCACCATGCACGCAAAAGCCATGAGCAGGGCGGAGCAAAAACATTTCTTGCGATCTCGAATGAAGACAACCAAACGATCCTCGGATTTTATACCCTCAGCCCGGCCTCGGTGGAATATTCCCGCGTTCCTGGTGTGGTAAAACGTGGTTTGGCGCGACACGATGTACCGGTCTTTCGTTTGGGTCGTCTTGCTGTGCATTGCACGGTTCAAAACCAGGGGATGGGAGGCCAACTTCTTTTATCTGCTGGTCGGCGATGTATTTTGGCAGCAACAGAAGTCGGAGGAGTCGCCTTGCTGATTGATGCCAAGCATGAACAGGCAGCCAATTGGTATATAAATTATGGAGCTGTTCCATTACTGGACGCTTCGTTTTCACTTCTCCTGCCACTCATGACCATTGAGTCAGCATTACGGACATCGGGTAAACTTCAATCAAGCAGTTCTGCGATTCAATCAGCGATGACAGCCATTTGATCCCCCAGGCTTACTCCCCTTTCGGCGGGCACCATTTCAAACGTCTTGCCGCCAGAACCTTCCAGATAGGCAATCTTGCCCGTGGCTTGAATGAACCGTTTCACGCCAATATCGACGTAAACCGGAGAAATTTCCATAGCATAAACCCTACGGTGGGTCATATGACCGGCCATGATTTTTTTTGGTGCAAAAATGTGCGGTGAAACAAGGCGTCGTCAGGAATGGGATGCGTCAGCTTGGTTGGTCATCGAAACTGTGGCAAATAGTGTCTCGCAATTTGCCTGAAAAAATGTTTTCTATCCGGTTTTGATATTTATAACCTATCAGAACAAAAAAAACATCTGGCATGACTCCTCAGCGTCTGTTGTGGCTTCTATTGAAGTCCCAAAAAAATTTTTTTGGGCTTCGTCGGGCAAAGAGGGGGAAGTCTCCCCTCTTTGCACACACCCCTCGAAAAGCATCTATTCATTTCTTCCATCCCCGATAGCGGGCGGTCTGGTAGGCTGTTCCGGTTGGCACTGCGAAATCTCACGATACCACATTCTGCAACGGGCATCCACCGCAAGCAGAGGGTTACAATTTGGCAAAAACGTCATCTAAAGAATTGGCAAACACGAAGTTATCACTCCATGTCTCGATCAATTCCAGGCTCGCCGCATTTACCTTCTCAGTCACCCAGTCCGGTGTCTGACCAAACTTGCGACGCATCAGTTTGAGCAGCATGGAAGCAGCTTCTTCCTTGCGGCCTTCCAACTTACCAACCTGGTGGCCTTTCTGCTCCCCTTCCTTACGGCTCTCCATCTGTGCCTTCAATATTATAGGACGAAAGACATCATTTTCCATTAAGTTAAAGGTCAGTGCCATTTCTTCAGCCTCCATTTTAACGATTGTTTCCAATTTACGAAGTCTGGATAAGATAAACAATTTTGTCAGCGCGTCTGCTCTGGCCTTGTCCGGCAGTTCGCTGATTCGATACAAAATTTCCCGGATCGTCTCCTTCTGATTATCCATCCGACACAAGACAGCCAAAATATTTTCCTCCAAGGACGGACTGTCCATCAACGCCCGGCAGTCGATGGTGCGGATGTCAACCACTTCGTATCGAAAGGATAAATTTTTCTCTTCTATGGCCGCTGTGGGTTGCCATGTTGCCTGTCCAACATACAACACTTTTCTGAATCAAAATCTTACCCGGATAACGCTGCCTGATCAGCGCATAGTACATCAACATGCGCCAGTCCATACCTTCAGATTTGCTTTGTAGATCCAAATGAAAAATCGAATCATCTTCCATCAAGAATACCAGATCGGGAAATCGCTTCTGGGTAGAGGCAAATTCCACATGCAGCAGTTCTATGGCGTGACGTCCAATCAAAATCTGCAATAACGTCTGAGGTGGCTGTTCAAACAAATCCTTGAAAGTAGTATCGTACTGCGACCTGTTTTTTTCTTTTTGATTGGCCATGATGATTACCTTCAATCTTTATTAAAATACCTGTTAATAATCATTATAAACTTATTATGGCGTCTTGCAAAACTAACCAAAGATGTTTGTATCGATTATAATGTATATTATTCATCCCGCTTTAATGATTTCATTAATTCATCATGTATTGTGTCTGTCATGCCTTGTATTGAAGCTTCGTTTTGCAATTGATGCGCGATAGTTGATAAGCTGGGACGACCAACCATGAGACGAACAACGGTATCGTCAGGAATATGTGCCAGTTCATTCATGACTTGTTTGGCTGTGCCTTCAAAAAAATCAGTCTGCGTATTTGTATTTATCATGGTAATTTATCTCCTTAAATATGCTGGACACGACATCAGTGGGTTGTGTTTTTGTCACTCCGTTGTGTTCGTGAACGGCGTCAACGAGATTGGCTTTGATGGTGGATGGTCTGTTGGTCATCGGGTTTGTGTTGTGGATGTCGGGAGTGATTCGTCTGGAGATTTCCAATGAACCAAGCGAATCGCTTCTTTGTTGGTGTCAGAATCGAAGAGAGGATAACGCACTCAATGGCGGAGGAAAAGTGGAAAGGCGCATTTTGGTTCAAAAATCTGCGCTGAAACAAGGAATCGGCAGGAATGGGATGCGTCAGCTTGGTTGGTCATCGAAACTGTGGCAAATAGTGTCTCGTAATTTGCCTGGAAAAATGTTTTCTATCCGGTTTTGATGTTTATAACCGATCAGAATAAAAAAAACATCTGGCATGACTCCTCAGTGTCTGTTGTGGCTTCTATTCGAAGTCCCAAAAAAATTTTTTTGGGCTTCGTCGGACAAAGAGGGGAAGTCTCCCCTCTCTGCACACACCCCTCGAAAAGCATCAAATCACCCAAAGCATCAAATCACCAAAGCTTCTATTGTCCGCCTCGAACGGGCCAGACATAGTAGGTGCTCCACTCGTAGTTGCTGTAGACGATGCCGTAGTAGTGGTGCAGGAACCACGCGATGGACAAGCTGGCGGTGGTAGTACTCGACCAGTAGTCGGACTGGGCACCAACAAACGCGTTGCTTTGTTGCCAGTCCATGTAAATTGGCAGCTCATCCTTTGTGAGCAACCTCCATTGACCCGCAGATGAACCGTCCTTTAGACCACAGGTTCCGCTTGCCAAAGTGGCCACTTTCGACATGGCGGCATCCCAAGTTTGTTTATCAAAGCAGTTGGCATTTTTCAAACCGATCAAACCGTTTTTTATATCTGTAATTGTACCATCATTATTATCGCAATATCCTGTTGTGCAGGATGCAATAATAACCTTAAAGCTCGTATTTCCCACCTTCCCATCTTTCGAATTCGCCTGCACCGAGATTGTGACAAAGCCGCTATTACCAGCAGTTATGGTCATCGTGCGATCTGTGCCAGAACCACCAAAGATGATATTGGCATCAGGAATAAGTTTCTTGTCAGAAGAAGTGCCACTCAATGTAAAAGTATCTGACGTATTTTCTATGTTTTTAACTGTAAATGCAATGGCTCCGCTGGTGGTGTTTGGTTTTATGATTTGGCTTGGAATGGAAGAGATACTCACAGGATCGATTGCAAGGCGCAGCCCAAGCGTACTGCTTTTGTCTGTCTGGGCTTGTGATGTGCGAGCAGCAGACCTGTTGTCCCGAACGACCCGCTTGGAACCGGTTAATGGACCTGAGGGATCGGTCATTGAAGTATTGGCATAGCTGCCATACCAATCCGATACCCACTCATCAACATTCCCATGCATATCATACAGCCCCCAGGGGTTGGGCAATTTGGTGGCTACCGGGTAGCTCCTAGACCACACATAATCGTCCGATTTGCTTGAATCGTCCCCAAACGAGTAAGCTGTCGTCGTTCCAGCCCGTGCCGCATATTCCCACTCTGCCTCTGTTGGCAGGCGGAAGAAGCCTTCCCCTTTGGCGTTTAGTTTTGTAATAAATGTTTGCACATCATACCAGGAAACTTGTTCCACCGGGCAATTGTCTCCACATCCGACATTGCTTGACGGATTGGTTCCCATCACCGCTTTCCACTGACCCTGCGTGATTTCCGTCATCTGCATGTAAAACGGTTTGCTGATTGTCACCGAATGCTGCGGGCCTTCATCATCATTCCTGTTTTTTTCTGTCGAAGGGCTTCCCATCATGAATGTCCCTGAAGAGATCCGCTTGAACTTCATGCCAAGACTGTTGGTAAAGTCTGGGGCTGGAACGGATGTGGTAGCGGTACTTGAAAAGTCAAAATTAATCTTGATTGGTGTAAGATGATTTTCCTGAGTCCCATCGTCGAATCGGCCATCTTTATTATACCCCCAAGCCCAAAGAGTACCATCATTTTTGAGAGCAATTGGGTATCCCTTGCCAACAAAAATGTTAGTGATGCCAGTCAAACCGGAGACTTGAACTGGAGTGGAACGACTTATGGTACTACCATCACCAAGTTGACCGCCCTCATTATACCCCCAAGCCCAGACTGTGCCATCATTTTTAAGAGCTAAAGAGTTGTTATGGACAGTCAATATGCTACTGATTCCAGTCAGACCGGAAACTTGAACTGGAGTGGAACGATCTATATTGCTATCATCACCAAGTTGACCATACTGATTGAGACCCCAACTCCAGACTGTGCCATCATTTTTGAGAGCAAGTGTAGACTTATAGCCAGCCGAAATGGCACTGATCCCAGTTAAGCCAGAAACTTGAACAGGTATCGAGCTGTTAATTGTGGTTCCATTGCCAAGTTGACCAAAATAATTGCTTCCAAAAGTTAAAACAGAACCATTTCTTTTAAGGGCAACGGTGTAATCCGTACCAGCAGAAATAGCAACGATGTCAGATAGACGGGTTATTTTGTATGGCATAGATCTATTATTATTAAAACCATCACCAAGTTGACCATATTGGTTATTTCCCCAAGCCCAGACTGTGCCATCATTTTTGAGAGCTAAGGAATGCTCTGACTGATTATCGTTATAGGAAGATGAAATGGCAGTGATACCAGTCAGACCGGAAATTTGCACTGGTGACAAACGGTTTATTTGACTACCATCACCTAACTCTCCACTTGTATTATTACCCCAAGCCCAGACGGTGCCATCATTTTTGAGAGCCAAGGTATGATACGCTCCAGACGAAATGGCAGTGATATCAGTTATCCCGGAAACTTGAACCGGGGATGAACGAGAGATCCCTGTTCCATCACCCAGTTGTCCATAATCATTTTTTCCCCAAGCCCAGGCCGTACCATTACGGAGTGCCACAGTATATCCATTACCCGCAGAGATTGCGCTCACACTTCCTGACGTAGTGGTTAACCCAACAGCAGTCACAACAAACGAGACGGTGTTGCTTTTTATTCCTGTTACATCATCCACAGCCCAATACTGATATGTGCCTATAGCAGATGAAGTGCTGGACGGCCAAATATTTGAGTAAGTGCCATCTGAAAGGATGTTTACCTTGAGCGTGTTCTCTTTGCCATCTGGATATTTGAAATAGAGGGTAGCCGTACCATTTTTTGTAAAGCCAGATCCTGGTTCAGAAAATTTCT
>JAMOBH010000517.1:0-2498 GCA_039908085.1 Magnetococcus sp. YQC-5 | reverse complement strand
TTTGAACAAGTGCATAATATTCCTCAATTACCCAGAGGTCGGCAGTTCGACGATGGGTACAACCGACCCCCCTTGGGTGCGAGCCGGGGTCGAACTCGACCGATTTTTTGGTGTCGCGCAAGTCATTGTTTTATTAGGGGGAGGTCGGCCAAAATGGCACGTGAGGTCGGATTGGCCATCCGACCTCAGCCAGTGATAGGGAGAGAGGATTTTGGGGTATTTTTGGCCTGTGCGGGGAGGGTGCCGACCTCACGGGGGGTGGTTCCCGTTTTTGGCGGTTTCCGTAACCGTTGAAATTATTGGGGAATTTTTCACGAAAAAAGGCCACCCTGGTGGGTGACCTTCAGACAGATAGTTCCCGCGAATTTTAAATTGGTGGAGGAAACGATACGCCATCGAACTCATTCTCCAAATTTTGCTGCGGTGCAGCGGGAGAATGAGTTCGCATATGTCTTGGGCAACCAAATGATACGGCATTTTGCATCTGCTTGCCGTTCAACAGCTTTTTTCGTGTCCTTCGAAATTTTCCACGCCTCGCGCAAGGCACATCCGAACTCATGTTCGCTTGTCATTTGGGCAACCAAAGACAGGAACAAAATTTTCTATTGCGCACTTTGCATATAATACGGAGAATGCTTATTCTCCACCGCCTTCACGACGGATCCGCCAGGACACTCTCCAGGGTTGTGGCGTCCAGGATGCGGAGACTCCATTCCTCCAGGGTGGATAGTTCGGCATCGGCTATTTTCTGGCTGGCCCAGTGGGGCAGATCGCCGAAGCGGCGTTGGAGAAGGCGGGTCAGCATTTTGGCCTCGCCTGCCTGCCATCCCTTCTGCTCAATGTCCCTCGACCATTTTTCAACGTGTGTCGCCAACATGTTCACCACCTCCTCAAGCTCCTCGGGAATGCGCGGTAGAGAATGCGGCCCTTTGAACCGCTCCAACCCAACGGCCAACAATTCGCGGAACAACCGTTTTACCGGCGGACCGTCCGGGTGTTTGGCAAACCATTCCACCAAATCGCGACTGGCCTCCAAAATCGACGCTGGACTGCCCGGATGTCCAATGCGGAAGAAAATCGCCGTCAAAGATTGCAGCCCCTTCAACTCCTCTTCCGGGAACCGCCCCTCGTCCACCACATGATACCGCATCTCTGGCTGGTATTTCCACAACGGAGATCCGGCAGGCAGACGAATCAGATCCCGCAGGCTGGTTGCTGCATCCCATCGCGGCTCGCCGTTGAATATGACAACCGGCAGGACGGGTGGCAAGCCATCTGCCGGTTTCAGGTTGCGCTCATCCACCAACTGTTGATAAAGCAGGCCGGTGTAAACATCTAGGCGCAACACCATCCACTCGTCAATTTCAGACTGGAATTCCAGCAGCAACAACAAAAACAGACTGCCACCAACACGGATGGGTATCTCCCATACCACGTCACCCCGCCTTCTCTGGCCTGTCTTGGCGGTAAACTTGGTATTCAGCCGCCGCATCTGCGCCAAGTCAAGCTCCGCCAGGACAGCGGGGTCTAAAAAATTCCGCAGCAAATCAGCCACCATCTCCGGGTGAGCAAAGAGGCGATGATAGATCGAGTCTGAGGTGTGGGTGGCATCAGGCATGGGCAGACATCTCGCCAGTATCGTGAATGGTGGTCAGTCGCAGAGTAGCCGTTCCGTCATAGTCGGTCAACTGTCTCCCGCAGAAATCTGGCCAGACGGCGGCACCCATTGAAGAGGATCTGGTCGATTGTCTTCGTTAATCCTTGCTGTTCCATCACCAACAAGGTCGTTTTGTTCCGAGATTGATCACAGGCTTCTGGCAATCTGATTGTTTTTCTTGCTACAATGGACAAGAGGTACGCGGCTCGTAAAAATGAGCTTTTGCTGGAGTGAGAAGACTAGTAGACGAGGGCAGAAGAGGCTCCACAGATTGACCTTTCTCCTGACGGACCTATGCAGGACGCCTTTGTCTGCGTGGACTGTGGACTTGTTTGCGCCGGTGGATACTAGGCTGGTAACGGGGAACATTCCGTTTAAATGAGTGCCATATGGACAAATAAATGAAAAAACAATGGTATGAATCACTATCCCCTAACTGGGGTACAATCTTTTCCACTGACATGCAGAGCCATTTTTTAAGGGCTAAGGGGTCGTCAGCAGAAATTGCCGATGAGATGGACAATCCAGTCGCACCAGCTGCAACAGAAGCATCTACAACTACAACTCAGACAAATTCTAATTTTATATTCGATACCTGGAAGACAGACCAAGTCACAACCGAGCCTGCTTCGACAGATGCGCCAACTGATGTTCCCTCTGACACGCAGACGGACAGATCGACCGATACCCCTTGCATGCCCACCGACGCGCCGACGGATACTCCGACGAATATACCCATCATAACTCAGCCAGTCACAATGGAACCGGTCACAACCGAGCCTGCCCCAACAGATCTGCCAACCGATCTTCTGTCTGACGCGCCGACAAATGCCCAGACGGC
>JAMOBH010000516.1:0-2504 GCA_039908085.1 Magnetococcus sp. YQC-5 | reverse complement strand
GACGAATCAAAATGGCGTTCACCAATCCACATGACACGCGAAATGAGTCGCATCACCTTACAAATCACCAGAGTGCGGGTTGAGCGATTGCAGGCTATCAGTGAAGCTGATGCAGAAGCAGAAGGTTTGGAATCCTACTCAGAAGCTTCCTATGGGAATGCCGATTATCAAGACTGTTGGCGCAATTATATGCCTGCCAAACAGGAACGAGAATGGCCCTGGTTCGTTGGCGATCCTGTCAAATCTTACAGATCGCTTTGGGATAGCCAAAATGCCAAACGTGGTCACGGGTGGGAAACCAACCCGTGGGTGTGGGTGATCGAGTTCAAGATGGTTGATAATAAGGATGCAAAACAATGAACCTCATGACAACCAAGGAAGCCGCTGAGTACCTGCAACTCTCTCCAGGCACGTTGACCAACTGGCGGATGAGAAAATTTGGCCCCAAGTACGTCAAGAATGGGGGCAGCGTCAGGTATACCCAATCAGCTATAGCGGAATGGATTCAGTCGAGGACAGTGGACCCAAACATCAAGCAGGAACCGCAATCGATAAAACCACGCAGTCCGAGCAGGGCTGAAAAGTTGCGGGAGACGTTGAATTTGCCAAGGGTTCCACGAGGACGCCGACGTTCTCGTGGGTGTTCAGAAAATCTTGACAAGTCGTCTTGAAGCAATTTTCCCTGCGGTCTTGGATAAACCGTTGCACTTGAACAATTCAAACAACAGTCTTGCCATTTTTTTTTCAAATAATGGGGCGGCACCAAGAAAAAACAGACTGGACGCCTTCTTGATGGAATCACTTGGTCACAACGCCCTCTGATTTCCCCATCATTGCATCCGTAGCCTTTTCCATAGCGGCCCTTACCGGATCAATATTCAACCGCGCATAAATTGCCGTCGCCTGCTGCGATGCATGCCCCAAACTCTTGCCGATGATCGGCAGGGAGGCTCCGGTCATCGCCTGCCACGATCCCATTGTCCGGCGCAGATCGTGGATGCGGGCGTCGTCGATTCCCGCCCGCTTCAGAACCCTTTCCCAAGCCTTGCGCGGCTCGACCAAGTGTCCAGTGGCCGACCGAGGCGACGGAAACACCCATTCGCTTTCATTCGGCAACCCGGCCAGGATCTCCATGGCCATTGGGGTCAACGGCACCAGAGCCACATTTTTGCTTTTTTCCGGCTGGGGGATTTTCCACACCTGACGCTCAAGGTCCACGTCCGCCCAGCGCATCGCCAGAACGTTTGCTCGGCGCGCGCCCGTCAGCAAGGCAACCAAAAAAAAGGCACGCAATATGTCCCGCTCCTCGCTCAGGGATTCCATGAATCTGTTCAGTTCATCGCCAGACAAGAAACGGTCTCTGCTTTGTTCTTTGAAATGCCTGATGCCGGAGGCGGGGTTGTTCCCATCCCACAGACCATACTCGGTCGCCACGTTGAAGATTTTGGATACCAAGGCCAGGACACGGTTGGAAAAAGTTGGTTGCTCCAGGCCAATAGCGGAGTGGATGCGGGCCACGTCGTTCCTGGTGATGGTTGACAGTCTTTTGGCATGCAACGGGATGAGATGGAGACGATATTTGCTCTCGTCGTCTTTCCATGACTTTTTTCTTACTTTTGCCCAGCGTTCCAGATAAATCGTAAAAAGTTCTGAAAAAGTCATCTCTGCCTGTTTTTCGCGGCGTTGTTCCGCCGGATTCTCTCCGTCAGCAGCGGATGCGTTGAGACGCGCTGCATGGCGTCGAGCGTCGTCAATAGACATCTCTGGCCAGACACCCAATGTGATGCGTTCCAGTTTTCCTCCTGGGATGCGACGGCACCATGAAAATGTTTTGGTCCCGGTTGGCGTGACACGCACATGAAGTCCAGGCGTTTGAGAGTCCCGCCAATCGTCACGCCCTTTTTGAGGCGAGGGAATCCCTGCCAGGGATGCCGATGTGAACTTGATCTTTTCACCCAATGGTTTATGCTCCCAAAAGAATCTCGTGTTACCCCAATGTTCTAAACCACAGCCTCCATTTTTGGGGCTGTGGACTCCGAAAACGGGGTAACTGTGGGGTAACATGTTGATATGATTTTTTGGAATTCTGCATTATTTTCGATGATAAAGCAAGCTGAAAATGTTGATGTTTTTCAGGTAAATATTTGATTTTTAATGTAAGAAAGCTGGATTTGTAATCCGTAGGTTCGGGGTTCGATTCCCCGCGTCGGCTCCAATAAAATCAAATAGTTACAGCCACTCACAAGGTGGCTGTTTTTGTTTGGGGTGTGACTTTGCAACGGCAGGGTGTGAATGGGGATGAAATGACCTCCTGGAAAGTGTAACGCGACGAGCAGAATGAGAAATGGCGACGTGTGAAATGAGAACGTGAAAACGTCACAAGCTGCCCAAAATCACCCGGAATGTGTCAATGGAAATGAGACACTGATGGCAAAAAATTTAATGTAGCCCCCACTCGTTTGCCGACTTCAAAAATTTGATTGATGTTCGCTAACCAACAAATC
>JAMOBH010000147.1:0-12950 GCA_039908085.1 Magnetococcus sp. YQC-5 | reverse complement strand
TTTTTATTGGGGGAGGAATGATTAAAACCTGTCGGCAAAGGGCATGGACATTCAACGGCCCTTTGCCGTTTTCAATTGTATTCTTTACATCAAAGTCGATAAAAATACGCCATGTCTGAACCCTCGTTGCCAAAAACCTACGACTCATCCAGTGTGGAACGTCGATGGTACTCCTGCTGGGAAGAAAAAGGGTATTTTTCCCCCTCGAATCATCATGCAGACCTGCCCAATTATTGCATCATGATTCCACCTCCCAACGTCACCGGCAGCCTCCACATGGGGCATGCCTTCCAGGATACCATCATGGATGCCCTGATCAGACGTCGTCGCATGCAAGGGGGACAAGTACTCTGGCAAACCGGAACCGATCATGCCGGAATCGCCACCCAAATGTTGGTGGAACGTCAGTTGGAAGCCCTTGGCACCAACAGGCATGACCTGGGACGAGATGCTTTCCTGGAACGGGTTTGGACTTGGAAACGCCATTCAGGAGGAACCATCGTGCGCCAATTGCGACGTCTTGGGGCCTCTTGCGACTGGTCACGAGAACGTTTCACCATGAATCCCGATCTCTCCTTCGCAGTACGGGAAGCCTTTGTCCGTCTGTATAACGAAGGATTGATCTATCGCGGCAAACGACTGGTCAACTGGGATCCGGTCTTGCAAACCGCAGTTTCAGACCTGGAAGTGGTCTCCGAAGAAGAAAATGGATTCCTCTGGCATCTGCGCTATCCATTGGCCAACGGCTCAGGCTTTTTGATCGTGGCCACCACACGACCGGAAACCATGCTCGGCGATACGGCAGTCGCAGTCCATCCACAAGATGAACGCTATCTCCATCTCGTGGGCCAGGAGGTGATCCTGCCTTTGACCGGTCGTCGCATTCCCATCCTCGCCGATGAATATGTCGATCCATTGTTTGGTTCAGGTTGCGTAAAAATCACCCCTGCTCATGATTTCAACGATTATGAGGTGGGACAGCGTCATCACCTCCCCCAGATCAACATCTTCACCCCCGATGCCCATATCGCATCCAATGCCCCGGAACCCTATCAAGGTCTGGATCGCGTCGCCGCCAGAAAACGCATCGTGGCCGATCTGGAACAGGCTGGCTTGCTCGACAAAGTGGAACCCCATCGCCTGATGATCCCTCGCGGGGATCGTTCCAAGGCCATTCTGGAACCCTATCTCACAGATCAATGGTTTGTGAAAGTGGCTCCCCTGGCCGAGGATGCCATTCGGGTCGTGGAGGAGGGTCGTATTCGCTTTATTCCAGCCAACTGGGACAAAACCTATTTTGAATGGATGCGCAACATTCAAGACTGGTGCATTTCCAGACAGATCTGGTGGGGTCATCGGATTCCCGTCTGGTATGGCCCGGATGGTCATCAGTTTGTCTGCAATTGCGAAGAAAAAGTCTATGAACTGGCAGCAGAGCATTATGGCTATGAGGTCGAATTGATCCAGGATCCCGATGTCCTGGATACCTGGTTTTCGTCCGCATTATGGCCTTTCGCCACCCTGGGATGGCCCAAGCAGACACCCGATTTGGCGGCATTTTATCCCACAGATCTGTTGGTCACCGGGTTTGACATCATCTTTTTCTGGGTCGCCAGGATGATCATGATGGGCTTGAAATTCATGGGTGATGTTCCCTTCAAGGAGGTCTATATCACAGGACTGGTGAGGGATGGCGAAGGGAATAAAATGAGCAAGTCTAAAGGGAATATTCTGGATCCGCTCGATATTATCGATGGCATCGATCTGGAAGCCCTGGTTGCCAAACGGACCATGGATATGATGCAACCCCATTTGGCGAAAAAAATCGAGTCAGCCACCAGAAAAGAGTTTCCCCAGGGGATCTCCCCATTCGGGACCGATGCCTTGCGGTTTACCATGGCCAGTCTGGCCACCCAGGGGCGGGATGTCAAACTGGATATGGGGCGCGTGGAAGGCAATCGGAATTTCTGCAACAAACTCTGGAATGCCGCCCGCTTTGTTCTGGTCAATACAGAAAGTGAGTTGTGTGGAGCGCATGAAGGGGAGCGGTCGGTTCTCGCATTGCCAGATCGTTGGATCCTCTCCCGTTTGCAAAGAGTGATCACCACGTTGGATGGGGCCTTTGATCGGTATCGTTTTGATGAAGTGGCGACCATTGTTTATCATTTTGTATGGGGCGAATTCTGTGACTGGTATCTGGAATGGGTCAAGCCAATCTTGTATGGAACAACCATCCCGGAAACTGAAAAACAAGTGACCCGTCGGGTCATGTTGGAGACCCTGGAAACCGCATTGCGTCTGTTGCATCCCCTGATGCCCTTTATTACGGAAGAGTTGTGGCAAAAGGTGGCTCCCCTGGTCGGTCGGGGCCAAGAGACCATCATGCGTGCATCCTGGCCACGGCTGGATGAGAGTCTGCTTGATCCAGAAGCCGAAATGGAAGCAGAATTCGTGATGCGTACAGTCACCGCCATTCGCACCATGCGTAGCGAAATGGAGATTCCTCCAGCTAAACGTTTGCCTCTTTTGGCCATGGGAGAAGAGATTTTCCGTTTGCAACGTCATGAAACCTTGGTGATGACTTTGGCTCGTCTGGAGTCGTGGCAGCCTCTGACTGGCGAGATTCCACAAGAAGCCATCACGGCAGTACTCCCTGGCTTGCAGTTGTTCATTCCTCTGGCCGGGGTGATCGATCTGACCGCTGAGTCCGCTCGTTTGGAAAAGGCCATTGCCCGTCTGGATGCCGACTTGGCACGGGTGATGGGCAAATTGGCCAATCCCGGATTTTTGGCCAATGCAAAGCCCGATCTGGTGGCAACCGAACAGGCCAAGGAACACGACCTGCGGGAGAAACGTCTGGGATTGGTGGAAGCTGCGGCAAGATTGCAAAAAATGAAAAATTAAGACCTTGGGGGGCGGTGAACCGCCCCCAACATTCACCAAAATTTTTTTATTATTTTGTGTTGTGCTGTTTGTGTTTTTAAATTATTAAAAAAAAAGAGGGGGTCTGGGGGATTCATCCCCCAGGGTTTTGCCTTTGACTTTTTTTTCCTAAGGCCAACCTAATTTTTGATGTTTTTGAAAAAACAAAAAGCAAAACCTTGGGGGGCGGTGAACCGCCCCCCAAACCCCCCACCCTTTTTTTTTAATTTTTAAAAAATTTTTTTTAAAAACAAAGAGGGTGTCTGGGGGATTCATCCCCCAGGGTTTTGACTTTTTGCCCGCAGGGCGACCTTGATTTTATGAAGATTCAAACCAACCAACTATGAACTATGGAGGAATGTTATGATCCCCCCCTGGTCAGATATAGTACGCAACGCCCTGGCTCAGGATTTGGGCCGTGGAGATTTGACCACCAACATTCTGGTTCCGGCGGGCCAAAAGGCTGTTGCAACCCTCATTGCACGCCAGGATCTTGTGGTTTGCGGCTTGCCTGTGGTTGCCGAGGTTTTTCGTCAATTGGATGAACGCATACGCATGATGCCAGAAAAACCGGATGGTGGCGGTGTTTGCGCAGGGAATACCATCTGTACCATTTCAGGTCCGGCACGTGGCATTCTCACGGGAGAACGTGTGGCGTTGAATTTTTTTCAGAATCTGTCAGGAGTGGCCACCATGACCCGCCGGTTTGTGGAAAAAGTGGCTGGAACACAAGCACGGATTGTGGATACCCGCAAAACCACACCGGGATTGGGTCAATTGCAAAAATATGCTGTCCGCATTGGTGGTGGACACAACCATCGTCTGGGTTTGGATGACGGGGTGCTGGTCAAAGAGAATCATATCGCGCTGGTTGGCGGCATCACCGAGGCTGTCAAACGATTGAATGAAACCATCAGTCATCTTCATCGCGTTGAGGTGGAGTGTGAAACCCTGGAACAGGTCCATGAATGTCTGGAAGCGCGGGTTGAAGTGATTCTGTTGGACAACATGGATCTGGATACCATCCGTCGGGCCGTGGCCATGGTGGGAGGCAAGGCTCTTTTGGAGGTCAGCGGGAATGTCAGCCTGGAAACCGTTGCATCCTATGCTGAAACCGGGGTGGATTTGATTTCGGTGGGAGCCTTGACGCATAGCGCAGGCTCGGTGGATGTCTCGTTACGTATCACCACATAACCCAACACTCCTCTTGAACATGGATGGAATCAGCCTGTTGAATCATGAAATCCGATTGGATCCCCAGGATCCCTTGACCGGCGACTCCATGACGCCGCATTTGACAGGAAAACTTTTTCTGCCAGAACACTATCATTATCATGCCATCCTGGATTCCACGAATCGCGCAGCCATGGCATTGGCACACAACGGTGCCCCGGAAGGAACCTTGGTTCTGGCAGACCAACAAACCCATGGACGTGGTCGATATGGACGAGTCTGGGCATCGCCACCGGGTTTGAATCTCTATTTTTCCATGGTGCTGCGACCGGCCATGGCAGCCTGTCATGCCTCCAGAATGACCTTGATGACCAGTCTCGCCCTGGTGGAAACCGTGATTGCCCAAGGTATTACCGGCGTGCGGGTCAAGTGGCCTAACGACATTCTGGTTCAGGAACGTAAACTTTCAGGTATTCTGGCCGAAATGGCGGCAGACGGGGATCGGGTCCGCTTTGTGACGATTGGCGTGGGCTTGAATGTCAATGGCACCTCAGATCTGTATCCACCTGAAGTGGCTGGGCGTGCCGTCACTTTGGCAGAATTACTACAAAAAAATGTAGCGCGTGACGAGATTTTGGCAGAATTTTTGCTTCATTTTGAAAGATGGTATCGTCGCTATCACCAGGAAGGTTTTACCCCGGTGCGACACGCTTGGCTGAAATTTGCCCGTCTGGAGGGACGTCAGGTGCGCGTGGTGTTGCCTGCCGATACACAACAAACAACACTTGTCGGCGAGGCCGTGGAGATGGATGAGAATGGATTTCTGCTGCTTAAGCAGGAGAATGGTATGGTTTCCCGTGTGATGGCAGGTGATTTGACGCATCTGCATCCCTTGGATTGAAAAAAAAACAGGAATATATGCATGTTGTTGGTGATTGATATAGGTAATACAAATAGTGTTCTTGGTGTCTATAAAAAAGAACAACTGGTTTGCCATTGGCGCATCAGCACCCATTCTGGCAGGAGTGCGGATGAGTATGGGGTCTTGTTGATGCAGTTGTTCCAGTTGGCTGGAATGAATCCCCATGAGGTGAGAGCCGCCATAACAGCCAGTGTGGCCCCGCCGGTCGAGGTGGCGGTGATGGCCGGAGTCAAAAAATACCTGCATATCCATTCATTGTTGGTTGGTCCAGGTTTCAAAACCGGGATGGCCATTCGCTATGACAACCCCCGCGAAGTTGGGGCAGATCGGATCGTCAACGCCGTGGCTGCGTTTCATCGCTGGCATGCTCCAACCATTGTTGTTGATTTTGGCACAGCCACTACATTTGATCTGATCGGCTTGCAGGGAGAGTATTTGGGGGGTGTGATTGCCCCAGGCTTGGGCATTGCCATGGATGCCTTGTTCGAGCGGACCGCGAAATTGCCACGGGTGGAGTGTGCCAGACCCGCAACCGTGGTGGGACGGGATACGGTGAGTGCCATGCAGTCCGGGGTTTATTGGGGCTATGTGAGTCTGGTGGATGGATTGATCTCCCGCATGGTGACAGAATCTGGGTTTTCCCAGGTTCGGGTGTTGGCCACGGGTGGTTTGGCTGGTTTGATCGCCCGTGACAGCGCGCGTATTGAAGAAGTGGATGAATTTTTGACCTTGACTGGTTTAAGAATGCTATACGAACGGCAGGGTTAAGGGGATTCGTTGTGGCAAAGCATTCATTCACGACGATGAGACCGATCCCGATGCTTGTGATTGGGAGTTTGGTCGTTTTGAATATTCTGGTTCTTGGCATGAGCTGGATGGGGAAGGGGTTCAAGACGCCTGAAAATGAAATCTGGCGTGGACCAGTCATGCCCGGCAAGCTTTTGGAGTTGTCCCCCCTGCCCAAGGGAGAGGTCTCTGCCACCCCCAAGCCTACAGTCACACCCCCGGTCGAGAAGCCCAAGGTTGACAAACCTGTCGAGACGCCGGTTCCGGTTGTCAAACAGGCGGCGGTTGTGGCCAAGCCTCCTCCTCCCCCTGTCACCACCACGTCGATTGCACCGGTTTCAGGTAAATTTGTGGTGCAAATTGGCAGTTTCGCACTCAATTTGGGCGTGGATTCCCTGCTTGAGCAATTGACAAAAGCTGGTCTGAATCCCCGCGTGGAAATGATCCAGGAACGGGTCAGCCTGAATAACGTGCAGGCCGGCCCCTATAAGACGTTGGAATCTGCCAAAGAGGCCGAGGCCAAACTGAAGGCAGGCAGTATCAAGGCCCAGGTGGAGGAGAGTTGGGAGGGGTATATCATTTCCCTGAATAAATCTCTGTTGTTGGGGCAAGCTGTCGAAGAACTGGAGCGGATCAGATCCCTGGGAGTGGCTCCGTTGCGTGTGGTGAAGGTGGATGTGGATCTGGTGGTCCGCAAGGTGCTGATCGGTCCCTACGAAAGCAAAGAACGGGCGAAAAAAATGAGTGCCGAAGTCGCAGCCATGGGCTTTGCCGCACCCGTAGTCAAGACTTGGCCTTTTTCCAATGCCCTTCCTTGAAATTCATCCATTTGAAAGGATGCAAGCTGAAACTCATGAAACGTGTCAACGTGACCCAACTACTCGCCCAGCACAAAGAGTACTTGTTCCGGGAATTTGGGGTGACCAATCTGGCACTGTTTGGTTCGACAGCACGAGATGCGGCCAGGAGTGACAGTGATGTGGATCTGCTGGTAGCTTTCGATGGTCCAGCTACATCGGCCCGTTATTTTGGCGTCCAGTTTTATCTGGAGGATCTGTTGGGGTGTCCGGTGGATCTCGTAACCGAAAAGGCACTCCGACCGGAATTGCGTCCTTTTGTGGAACGGGAGTCACTTCATGTCTGAAACGAAGGAGGGGATTCCTGAACGGGCATGGGGCTTTTTTCTCGATGAGTTGGTCAACCTGAAGCATCTCAAAGAAAAATGACCTCTTGCGTGCAAAAAGATTTGGCCTTTTTTCAATGCCCTTCCTTGAAATTCATCCATTTGGAAAGGCTCGTTGACAAATTGGGAATGCTCCCATGGATAATTGATGGCTATGGTTGTTGAGCATAATACTGCCAAGGAACGCATCCTGGTCTGCGTTGGACCCAGTTTTTCTTCCGCCCATTTGATTCATACGGCTCATCGGTTGGCGGAAGGGTTGGGAACATCCTGGCTGGCGGTGACGGTGGATGCTTTAGATGCCTATCCAATGGATGCAGAGGATCGGCATCGACAGTTGGCTCACATGCGTCTGGCTGAATCCCTGGGGGCCATCACCATCCGGCTGACGGGCAAGCGTGTCAGCCTTGAAATTATTCGTTGCGCCCGAAAACACGAGGTGACTCGTATCCTGATCGGCAAGCCGACCTTGAATCGTTGGCGGGACCGCTTTCGTCCTTCCCTGGTCCATGAACTGGTGCGAAACAGTGGTGATATCCAGATCCAGTTTATCGCGGGCCAGGATCTTCCACCGCCTGCCATCGTTGTTCAACCCGACAAGAGTGCCACCTCCTGGTATGGTTATGTCGCCAGTTTGTTGGCGGTGGTGATCACCACGGTTCTGGTGATGCTGGGACGTCAGCATCTGACTCCGTCAGACCTGGTCATGCTCTACCTGCTGCCTATTATGGCGATTGCTTTTCGTTTCGGCAAAGGTCCTTCCCTGCTGGCATCCGCTTTGTCCGTGGCGGCTTATGATTTTTTCTTCGTCCATCCTTATTTCACATTTCTGGTCGAGGATTCCCAGTACATACTGACTTTCACCATATTGTTCGTGGTGGGTATCGTTTTCAGCGGCTTGATGACGCGCATTCGTCAACAAGAGCAGGAGGCTCAGGAGCGGGAGCGTCAAACCGATGCCCTGTATCGTCTGAGTCGGGATATCATCGCCACTCTCAATGATGAGGAAATGGCCGCCATCATCACCCGTCACGCAGCCTGTATCTTTGGTGGCGAGGTCGCGTTGTGTCTGGCACATGCGCATGCTCCGTTGCGCTTGGTCGCAGTCACCCCGGATACCTTCCAACCTACGGAGCAGACCATGGAGATGATTCGCTGGAGTTTCGAGCATGGGCAGGCGGCGGGATTTGGCACGCGCAATTTGCCCAACAATGAGTTCACCAGTCAGCCCATTTCCATTTCGCCGTCGCGCATCTTGGGCATATTGGCTTTGCGTATTGCCGATCCAGGCTTGCTTGGTGAGGATCATACTTTTTTTCTGGAGGCTTTTGCACATCAGGCCAGTTTGGCCATTGATCGGGCCAGATTGAGCGAGGAGGCCAACCAGGCACTCATCTGCGCCAAGTCGGAGGAGTTGCGCGGCACTTTGTTGAGCATGGCATCGCATGATCTGCGCACCCCATTGGCGGTCATTACCGGTGCGGGCACGACACTGCGGGATGACAATGGAGTGTTGGACCACACTCAACAACATGAATTGCTGGAGACCCTTTGCACCGAAGCCTTGCGGATGGATCGCCTGATTACCAATCTATTGGACATGGTGCGTCTGGAATCCGGGGGGTGCCAATTGCGTTTGGAATGGGTTCATTATGAAGAATTGATTGAAACGGCGTTGGTCCGTGTGGAAGAGCGGATTCGGCTACGCGAGGTGATGATTCATGCGGATGAAAGGGTTTCGATGCTGTATGTGGACCCGGTATTTTTTTTACAGGTGTTGGTCAATCTGCTGGACAATGCCATCAAATACACCCCAACGGACACCGCGATCTCCTTGTTGTTGGAAAGCTGGGAAGAGGGGGTGGTCATTCGCATCCAGGACTCTGGACCGGGCATTGCGTCAGGATTCGAGGAACGCATTTTTGAGAAATTTGTGCGGGGGGATGTGATCGGTGTTCCCGGTTCCGGGTTGGGGCTGGCCATTTGTCGGGGAGTGATCCATGCCCATGGTGGTGCCATTCTGGCCATGACGCGGGATTCTGGAGGGGCGGAGTTTCGCATCCATTTGCCCCAACCGCCCCTGCCGATGGATATCATTCAGGAGGAGCCGTCATGAAACCCAAAGGGTTGCCCATCCTGGTGGTGGAAGATGATGTGCAAATGCGTCGATTTTTGCGTACTGCTCTGACCGCCCGTGAGTTCGACGTGACGGATGCGGTCAACTTGCGCGAGGCGCGTCTGGCCGCCACAGCCACTCCTCCATCGATCATTCTTCTGGATCTGGGGTTGCCGGATGGCGATGGGATCGATTTCACTCGTGAATTGCGGGAGTGGAGTCACGTCCCCATCATTGTGATTTCAGCGCGGGGGCGTGAGGACGACAAGGTGGTGGCCCTGGATGCCGGAGCGGATGATTATCTGATCAAGCCTTTTGGCGTGAACGAATTGATGGCCCGCATTCGGGTAGCGTTGCGTCATGCCGATCAAATGAAGGCCGGTATTTCCCTGGAGGCGATTCTGGAAATCGGACCTTTGCGGCTGGACGCCATGCGTCGGGAGGTCAGCATGGATGGGACTCTGGTTACTTTGACCCCCATCGAATATCGTTTGTTGTTTTTTCTGGCCAGAAACGCAGGTCGTGTACTCACGCATCGACAAATCATGCACGAGGTTTGGGGGAAGAACTATTCCGATCACACCCATACCTTGCGGGTTTTCATGGCCCAGTTGCGCCGCAAACTGGAATCCGATCCGGCCCGTCCCCAACTGCTCATGACCGAAATGGGGGTCGGATACCGGATGCGGGATTCCTGGCCATAGTTTTTTTGTCACTCCCATCCTTTCCAGAAACGCGGGAAGAAGAGAATCAGCACGGTAAACAATTCCAGACGACCAGCGATCATAGTGACGGTCAACAGGAGTTTGCCTGCGTCATGGATGAAGGCATAGTTTTCCACCGGTCCCACTTTGGCGATGCCGGGTCCCACGTTGGCGATGCAAGCCAGGGAAGCCGAGAAAGCGGTGGTGAAGTCCACTCCCACCGCTGTCAGGACAATCACCGACAGCAGCATGACGAACAGAAAAACCACCACCATGATCAGGCTGCCTTCCATGACTTCTGCCGGGATGGTCACCCCGGCGTATTTGGGCAGGGAGACGCGGCGCGGGACCATCAGTCGATCCAGAACGGCCAGGAACAACTCCCAGACCATCACCAGTCGCACCACCTTGATACCCCCGGCGGTGGAACCAGCCATGCCGCCGATTACCATCAGGTTGAGCAGGATGACCTGCAGAAACATGGGCCACTTGGCGAAATCGTCGTTGGCGAATCCTGTAGTGGTCATGATGGAAACCACATTAAAGAAAGAATGACGCATAGCCAGTTCCACTCCCTTGCCTTGCGTTTGCATCAACACCAAGCCACAGAATATTCCCACCAACAGGATGATGCCAAAATAGGTCAGCAACTCCGGGTCTTTAAAGATTCCCAGATCGCGTTTGTAGAACAGTCGATAGTGCAACAGGAAGTTGGCTCCTGCGATGAACATGAAGAGGGTACACCACCATTGCGCGGCGGGCGAAAAAGCGGCCAGACTGGCGTTGCGGGTGGAAAATCCCCCGGTGGCCATGGTGGTGAAGGCGTGATCGGTTGCCTCCAGAAAATCCATGCCCGACCCCATGAAAGCCAGAATATTGGCCACAGTGATGCCGCAATAGAGTACCCACAGGATGCGGGCGGTGGTGGCCACGCGGGGTACCAGTCGATCCTTGGTGGGACCGGGCACCTCAGCCTTCAGAATTTCCATCCCGCCAACTCCCAGGAACGGGAGAATGGCGATGGCCAGCAACAGAATGCCCATGCCACCCAACCACTGGATTTCCGAGCGCCAGAATAGTTGGCTTTTGGGCAGGATTTCCACATCGGTGAGAATCGACGCCCCGGTGGTGGTGAAGCCGGAAGCGGTCTCGAACCAGGAGTCGATCCATCCCATCCATCCGCCGAAGACAAAGGGCAATCCTGCCAGCACTGTCGCCATGGCCCAACCCAGACCGACGATCAGGATACCGTCCCTGGGGAGAAGCCCTGGCTTGGCGGAACCGGTCAAGAAATAGAGCAGCCCAATCCCTCCGCCTGCCATCATGGAACGGATGAATGGTTGGGGGTTCTCTCCCAAAGACAAGGCCACCCCCAGAGCGGAGAGTTGCGAGACGGACAACAGGAGTGCCAGCAGGGCCAAAACCCGTACGTTCATCAAAAAGTTCATGGTCTATCGCTCCGGGAGGATCAATTGGCGCATTTTTCGTTTGATTTTGTTCTGCCGGTTGGTAACCAGCAGGATTTGATCGTCGGGCAGAATCACCGTGCCGCCATTTGGCAGTATCAGATGATTTTTGCGTTTTACAGCGGCGACAATGACTCCTTTTGGCATTCCTGCGTCCCTCAACTCTTTATTGACCATGGGGGCGTTGCGATCCAGCTTGATCAACAATGCTTCCAGTTTGCCGCCCAGCATGAGTTGCGCTTCGATCACGTCGCAAGGACGCAACAGGCTTATGACTTGGCCAATCGCCGTGAGATTGGGATGGACCGCAGCATCGATGCCCATGAATCCTGACAGCCCGATATAACCCTCATTGTCGAACATGGTGATCGACCGTCCGGCACCCAGGCGTCGCGCCAGGACCGAGGAGAGGAAATTGATCTCCTGGTTGCCGGTCAGGCCGATGTAGGTGGTGACGGGGTCGATCATCTCTTGCAGAAATGCAGGGTCTGTGACATCCCCATGGAGGATGCGTGTTTTGGAAAGTTGTGCCGCCAACGCCAAACACTGGGTTCGTTGGTTTTCGATGATGGTGGGATGAAGCCCATTATTTTCCAATTTTTTCGCCAGATGGAGTGCCATGCGACCCCCGCCACCGATCAGGTAATGGGTTTTTTGCATGCGCAGATGGCTTTGTTCCAGGCCCATAAACTCAAAAGCGTCGGAGAGTTCATACCCTTTTATCAAAGGGATATAGAGTCTGTCTTGTGCCGCGAAGGTGAAATCCCCGTCGGGGATGCAGGTGTCGTTGTATCGATCCACCCCCACCACCAGGGTGCGATTCTCCCGATCCTTGTCGATGTCGGACAGCCTTCTGCCGATCAGTGGGCTGTCATCCTGTAGGCGAAATCCGGCGATGTGGATCTGGCCGTCCAGGAAAGAGGCCACTTCGAAGGCCATGGGGATTTCCAGAAGGTCCATGACCAGATTGATCGCGTTGCGCTCCGGGGTCAGCAGCATGGCCTGATCGAGAGGCGTACCATTCCAGATGTGGTTGTTGGTGGTGAATTGTTCGTCCCTCACCCAGATAGCCGCCCGCGCCTGGGGTGCCAGGGAGTGGAGACCAAGTGCCGTGACGATGTTGTTGGTGTCGGAATTGGTGACCGCCACCACCAGATTGGCGGTTGTGATGTGTGCCTCATGCAGGAGATCCAAATCCCGAACATCCCCTTGCAGGGCACGCACATCCACATTGGACAATAAATGCGCGATGGCTTCAGGGTTGGGATCAACGACATGAATGTCGTGTCCTTCTTCTACCATATATTTGGCTAAAACGACACCAATCGGGGTTATACCGATAATTGTAATATTCATTATTTTTCTCGTTCCTTGAGTAGATTTATTTTGTTTTGTTGTTCAACCATGTAATCTATCAAAGTTGATATCAATTTGGTGTCAAATATTGCTTGATTGCATCAGGATTTCATCAATATCGCATATGAGCTGCTCGCTCATCGACAACGATATTTTGTGGAGTATTATCCAGGATGGCCTTCTTAATTTTCTGGTAAACTTAAGTCATTTTAAAGCCGACATTCCGCACACCATCAGTAGCTATGAATAATTTACAATAATCTCTTCAAATGGCTTCCATTATTTTTCATATTGGTTTACAATAACCCATTCAACGGCTTTT
>JAMOBH010000515.1:0-2513 GCA_039908085.1 Magnetococcus sp. YQC-5 | reverse complement strand
GGCTCCGGCAGTGGCTCCTCCCCCGGTGCCTGAGGAGGTGATTCAATTGCAGCCGGTGTTGCGACGTCCTGAGGATTTGGAGGGGACTACCTACAAGATCAAGACCCCCCTGTCCGAACATGCCTTGTATGTGACCATCAATGATATTGAGGTGAACGGCACACGGCGGCCTTTTGAGATTTTCATCAATTCCAAAAACATGGACAATTTTGCCTGGATCGTGGCGTTGACGCGGGTGTTGTCAGCGGTCTTTCGGCATGGTGGAGATGCCACGTTTCTGGTCGAGGAGATGCGTTCGGTTTTTGATCCCCGTGGGGGCTATTTCAAGCCTGGTGGCAAATATATGCCCAGTTTGGTGGCTGAAATTGGTGAGTGTATTGAACGGCATTTGACGAAAATCGGCATGATGCGTCCGGTGGAAGTTTCTCCAGAGGTGCTGGCCAAGCGTCAGGCCGTGCATGAACGCGGGATGTTGGGTCACACTCAGTGTCCCAAGTGTGGCCAGATCTCGGTCGCTCGTTTGGATGGGTGTGATACCTGTCTGGAATGCGGCTATTCCAAGTGCGGTTAAGAATGGTTTGGTTTAATGTTGTTTGATGCTCGATATCTGATTTATTTGAGTATAAATAGATCGGTTTTTTGATAGGGATTGTGTCAAGATTCGGACTGTCAAGGAGACTTTGGTTTGCGCGTATTTTATGAGCGCGCACGTATTTTTTTCGTGCGCGCTCGTATTTTACATGCATCGCTCGTAAATCGTTCCCTTTCCTTGGCCCTTGGCCATGATGTGGCCACTTTTAACCAATCGGTTGAGTAATCTGCTGGCTTGAGATGGGCTGATTCTGCACAGGTTCGCTGCATCGGCACGTTTGATTGCATCGTGTTCCTGAATAAATCTCAGCACCATTTGTTCCTGCTGGATCGGATCAAAGCCCACTTGTCGGATGTAGTCGGCTTCCTGTCCAACTTTTCGGTAAATGAAAGCACTCAAGGTATAGGTGCGGCCACGGGTCGTGCCGTGGGCTTCCACCAGACCCGTTTCGGTCAATCGTTCCAATGCGGAGCGGGTTTCTGACTCTGATTTCTGGGTGGCGGCAGCCAGTTCCATGGTCGTCAAACGTCGTTCCATGCGCAAACGGGATAGAATGATCAGGCTGTCCAACGGCATGGGATGCTGGGTACGGTTTTCCTCGCGTATGACCAGTTCCAGAAAATCACGGTTTGAATCGGCGTGGCTCATGCGCAGAATCACCGAGGTGGCATTGGATCGTCCATAATCCGGCGATGGACGACCAAAACGCAACAGACCTGCGAAAATCCGGTCAATGCCCCGTCCAGTACGTTCCGCAAGCCCGATTCGTTTGGAGATGTCGGCTAAATGGGGATTGCGGGGACGTGGTTCGGTGACCAGAAGATTGTCCAGAGTCACCCCTTCGACAAAACCACCAGGGTTGGAAATGGTCAGGCCGTCGTCGTCAATGCGTACATGCACCGCTCCCAATCTGGAATAATCCCGATGGATCAGGGCGTTGACCAAGGCCTCCCGAAAGGCACGACGCTCGAAATTCGGTACCGGCACCCGAAATAAACCGATCTGCACCTCGTGTTCCGTCACCCTGGCGGTAAACAGGCGTTCCATCTCCTCGAACACCTGCAAAAGCGGCTTGCGAAAAAATTCGTTGGCTCGGACATCCGTTCTTTCTAAAACCTGGAAAGCAACTTCATGGGCGGGAACATGTTGTCGCAACAGTTCCTCTCGCCCCACCATCAATAAACCTGCCAGGGTGGGATGGCGCACACCATCCACCGTGGTGGTCAAGCCGAGCGCACCATCCAATTCTTCATCCGCCAAGGGCAAGAGAGCAGCATCCCCGCCATAACGGCGAATGGCCTCGCGGATACGATGGCGTTCAAGGGGATTGATTGCATCCACAGACAAAAAAGGCAACGCCACCACCGATGGATCGGTCAGTCCCATGGCGGCTTGACGTTGCATGAACTCATGTGGATAGAACGGTACGGCTTCTGGCTTGCCATTGGCCAGCAACCGTCGTCTCTGGAGCAGGCCATCTGCCGTGGAGATCAGTTGTCGGGATTTCGGCACACGAATTCTGGCAACCTGCATTCCGGTAGCATCCTCCAGCATATCAATGCGCACGGTAATCGAAGGAATCGTCCGGTTGGCGATCAACACAGCCAATCCCATGGCATCCCGATGATTGGCATGCAGACCCGTTATCTCGCCATCATCCTCAATGCCAAGAAACAAATCACCCCCATCCGTGTTGGTCAGAGCCACCACAGCAGCTAATAGTTCACGGTCTGGAAGCTGTTTATGGTCGCTCTTGAACTCGACAGTAAGGCTTTCACCTGCACGGCGAATCATTTCTAAGGGATGGTCTGCTCTATTCATCAAACGTCCTTTTTGAACAGGATGTCCTTCGGGCGAAAAATCAAAGGCAAAACCCTGGGGGATGAATCCCCCAGACCCCCTCTTTTTTTTTAATAATTAA
>JAMOBH010000146.1:0-13031 GCA_039908085.1 Magnetococcus sp. YQC-5 | reverse complement strand
CCTCTTCTTCTTCTCCTGGTTGGGATGGGTGGGATGGGTGGGATGGTTGGGACGGGTGGGACGTTGATAGAGAGTATCGTGTCTGGTTGTGGGGTCCATTTTTGAGAAGAACGCCTACGATCACCATTCGACCCATAACTTTGCGGGTTGCCTCGACATTTTTGCCGGTCAAGTTTGCTATTTCCTGGATGCTCAGAGGACAGCCCGCCTCGTGCAGCGTATCCAGAATGGTTTGCTGCTCTTCAGTGATTGCCTGCCTGAACGCTTCTTTTGAATCCAAAGTCGTCCAGACGCCAGATTCTTTATCCCAATTTAAACTTAAGGGATCATCAATCATTAGGTCTCGCCCGGATCGGTGCAGAGTCAGCGGCTCGTTTGGTTTGCGGTGGTCTTTAACTAAAATCAGCGTCCCATCAACGCCCCCGGCCAAGCCGGTAGTTCCTGACAGCATGTCCGCAGGATCATCGCTTGCCATTTTTCTTAGATGATGAACAAGCAATATTGTTGCAGCATGCTTTTCAGATATGCCTTTGAATGCAGAAACAGCCGCATAGTCTTCAGCGTAAATATCGCCATTGCGTCCACGGGGTGGTTTGATGCGTGCCAGGGTGTCGAGAATTACAAGTTTGGTTGACGGATGATCTGTCAGCCATTCATCAAGCTGTTCAACACAGCCTTCGCCGATTCTCGGCCATTCAATCGCACAGTGCAGATTGTCGGTTGGTTCATCATGACAAATTTGCTGCATACGATTTTTTAAACGTCTCTGGTGGTCTTCCATGGAGATGTAGAGGACGCCAGCCTTTTGAGTCTGGAGTGATCCAAACACTGGACGGCCATAAGCTTTCGACAAGGCGATATGGAACGCAAGCCATGACTTGCCAACTTTAGACTTGCCACCCAAAATATAAATCCATTGAGTAAGAAGATTTGTCACCGACCACAAAACAGGTTCGAAACGTGAGTCAGCAAGTTCACGCATTGAAAATGTTGTGGGTTTTTTGGGTAGAGGCTTACCTGTGGTTTGCCCGAAAGAATCAACCTTTCGCGCCCCCTCGATAGCCGCCCGCACCGCACCAAGTCCACGATGCGCCACCAAATCGTTGAAGTCGGTCTGGCCTGCTTGTCGATCAGGCCCGAAGTCAGGCACAGCCAGGAAGCCGCCGATTGCCCGCGCCGCCGCTTCGGCCTTGGTCAACCCTGGATTGCTCGACAGATGCCTGTCATCGTCCGCAGCCAAAAAGATGACGTGGTGCGGATGTGCGGCACGGATCGTTTGAGCCACGGGCAATAAATTGCCAGAGTCTACGCTCATGAATGTTTGGTGTCCGGTCGCCTCATGGATACTCGCCGCCGTCGCGAACCCTTCGGCAATACAAATGATTTCTGTCAGATTACCTATGGCGTGTAGTGCGCCTTTTTTCTGGTGGTTAGGCAGTAGCAGTTTCTTGCCGTCGGGGGTGATGAACTGGAGCGATTGAATATCGCCGCCAGCATTCCGCAGCGGCACCACAAGTGCGCCGTCAACCGGGGCGTTGGCGATGGCCATCGAACCTCGATAAAGGCGCAGGCCGTGTGCTTGGACGCGCTTTTTGGTCAGATACGGGTGATCATCGGGTGCCGATTGGCAAGCGGCCCAGATCGCCGCAGGGTCATGCCGTGAGGTTCGTTCACCGCCAGAAGGTGAATCATTTCCTGGCAGGCTCGCCCCCCCGTCATAAGATTCTGGGGGTGGCCCGTCGTCCAGCCAGCTTGGAGGCTCGTCTTGTCTTGGTTGCGGCGAATTCCTGGTGGCTGGTTGTTGCCTGCCAGAAAAATTGTCTCGCGGTTCCGGGATGCGTGGACTCAATATTCCACGATCCAGGCCGCTCTTGAGCGTCGCCCGGATTTCGAGGGTCTCAAGACCAATTTGCCTCGCAGCGTCTGAAAGGTGCTGTTCGGCCTCGGCCCGGTCCAACACACCTCCGCCGACAAGCTGGCCGATTTTGAAGGCCGATTTGTTGAGTGCGTCATTCCGTCCGCCGGTGCCGTTGATGAGTAAAGCACACTCGGCAACAAGTGCGCGTCGCCCGTATTCGTGCAGGTCGTGATGCGTTGGCCCTTGCCCGGCCCGGCTTGATGCGGTAAAATTTTGGTACGAATTTGATGTGTTGCCCGGCCCGCCAGCCGGGCTTTTTTGTGTTTGCATGTCGCCGCTCCTCACCGTTTCCGCAGTGAGTCGGCTTCACTCGTCGAACCAACCGCCCGTGATGCGGCCCAGGATTCCAAGTCAGGCAATGCGTAGACGACCACACGCCCAAGTTTGGAAAATCTTGGCCCGCCGCCAAAACAACGCAATTTTTCAAGCGTACTCTCGCCCAACCCCAGGAACTTGGCAGCGTTTGATGTCCGAACGAACTTTGCTGAAACTCCAGATTGACCAGCCATTGAAACTCTCCCACAATTCGGATGTGACTGGCGGATGATCATTCCGCCAGCCGGAAACGTTTCGAAACGTGAGAGAAGTATGGGGGAGTAGTTGTTGAGAGATCAATCACCCGAAATATCATCGCGTACGATAATTTCGGGTGGTATTTCGGGTGGGATACTACTTCAAGGTGCGGTGAAGATCGCGCAATGCATTTTGGATTGCTTTGGGGGTTGGTGTCTGTTGACCTGGAAATTTTTCTTTTGCCCAAGCAGATAAAGCGTTCGCCTCCCGTGCAAGGATAGACATCATCTCTTTTGCTTCATCTCTGCGTCTCATCTCTTGTTCAACAGCGTTCATCACGGACGGCCTGCCAGGGTAGGACGCACCTTTCTTTACTTTCATGATGGTTGGTTCACAAACAGGTGATGCAGGTGCAGATGGTTCCATTGGTGCCGGTGATAGTGGTACATGTGGTGGTGATGGTACTGGTCGTTCAAACCAAAGCCATCCAGTTGGGGGATTGATGCCAGTGTTTCTAACAAGCATCTCGTACCAATCAATAGAGATGCAAATCGTTTCATCATCCCATTTATCATCGTTCAGTGAATTTGACCATATTTGACCAATAGTTCCATCATTTCTAGGACGATAATACCAACGTGGACGTAGCACAGCACTAAATAACTCAATAGCATCTTCTTTCGCCATATTCGCTGCTTCCATGATATGACGAATTACTGATGGTAAAGAATGCATTGAGTTACGTTGATACCATAATTGCCGTGATGCTGATTGACCATAAGTCTTTTCACGAAGCAGATCATAATTGACGCGTTCTTGTCCTGTCATCAGTGATGAATCGATTTCAACTTTATGCCTCAACCATTCCTCAGCGTCTTCTGTGGTCTTAAGGTCGGTGTCTTTCAGAAGCTGTTGAACGGCTTCAGCAATGGAGAGTTTTTCACGTCTGGCTCGTGCGAGGATCTCTTGCGGGGTGGTCATATCAGCTTCCTTTCAAAGCGTAATCCTTTCACGTAGGGTTGCCCGACCAGGGGGTGAAAGGATTCCCCTTTTCCATTGGCCGATGTAGGCCGGGCATTCGTTGTGCAATCAGCGGTAGACTTCGCGCCGGTGACCAATTTTGACGATAAGAACAACCAGACGATCATCCTCGATGATGTAAATAATGCGGTAATCTCCCACACGGATTCGCCATGTGTCGGCTACTCCTGCCAGCTTTTTTGATCCTGGCGGTCGAGGATCGTGAGCAAGCAAATACGCTGCATGCAAGATGCGCCGCCTGATTCCAGCATCCATCCGGTCCATGGTCTTCTGAACCAATTGCAAGTCCACGGTGAAAATCATGGTGCCAATTCTTCCCGCGTGAGTCCGTAGCGGTCCAGGGCATCATCCAGGGTAAAAGGCATGCCTGGATTTCTCTGATACTCTTGCAGTGCCTTTCTGGCGTCATCAACATCCTGCTTGTCTTCCCATTCTTCCAAAAAACGGTCCAGTGCCTCATACACCAACTCATTCAAAGGCCGTCCGGTCTCGTTGGATACTGACCGGAATAGCTGCTCCCGGTCGGTGGTCAATTCAAAAGCCAGCATGTTCATCCTCCTTGGTTGGCGCGTTTGGCTATGGTGATCGGCACCACGTCGGCCTTGGGCGTGCCATTCAATGCAGCAGCAATCTGACTGCTTATTTTATCAGCCGCCAGCTTCAACGGATCAGCGGACAGATCGGCATATCTGGCAGTCACGGACGGGGTCTTGTGTCCAAGCAGTGCGCCCACAATGGGTAATCCCATTCCACCGATTACCCCAATACTTGCAAACCCGTGGCGCGTGTCATGGATACGCACATCAGACAACCCGGCTCGCTCACGGATTTTACGCCAGACGCGAGGAAGGCCCACCAGGGCATGACCTTCGATGGCTCCAGGAAAACAGAACGGATTCCCATCAATGCGCGGCAAACCGGCCAGAATCTCCAATGCAGCCGCCCCCATGTGGACAACTTTGAAGCCGGTCTTGCTGTCTGGCAGTCGCAAGCATCTTTGTTCAAAATCCACATGGGACCATTCCAGGGTCAACACCTCGCCCCGTCGCATGCCGGTCAACAGCAGCAACCGAAGCGATGCAATGGCAACCGGGTTCACGCCTTCTTGTTCCATCTCTGCCATGACTTCGCCCAATCTGGTCAATTCCTCGCCAGTCAGAAACCGTTCCCGTCTTTGCCCGGTATATTTCTTCACCCCATGAACCGGGTTGTCTTCCCGGTATCCACGCTCAACGGCAAAGCTGAATATAGCTCCCAAAAGTCCCATGCACCGGGTTGCCGTACCTTCCCCGCCAGTCACAATGGCGCGTCCTTTAGGTCCAGTCTTGATGTCGGCAGCCGTTTTCCCTTCGGCCACAGCGATCATGAAGCGTTGCACATCGGCACGGGTGATTTGATCAACTTTTTTACTCCCCATCAAGGGAACGATATGCCGTGAAATTCGCCCCCGGTCAATAGCCAGCGTGGATGCCTTCTTGGTCGCCGTCCCTTCGGCAAGATACAGATCGCACAGTTCAGCCATGGTGGGCATGGCCTTGGCTTGCGCTTTCTGGTCGGCGGGGTCTATCCCATCGACAACCATACCAAGCATCCTTAATGCCTCCTTACGCGCCTGTTCAGGTGTCCAGGGAGACCCATGCACTCCGATCATTACCCGCTTCTTGGCCCCATTGATGCGATACTGCACCAAGTACACCTTGCGCCCGGCAGGAGTGATCTTGAGACCGAATCCAATAAGGTCTTCATCGAACAGGAAGATGTCTTTTTCTCCTGGAAGTGCGGCATCCACAACGCGCTTAATCAGCTTGACAGCCATGATTTTTTCTCCCCTGAAAAATTGGTTTGGGTACTGTGGGTACTGGAAATAGTACCCAGAACGCAACCGCATCCCTTGATAGTAAAGGTTTGGAGCGTTTTTTGTGTACCCAGATAGTACCCATCAGAAATCAAATTACAGGAAATTCGCGGAAACGTCAAGCAAGATAACAAGTTGATTTGTATGGTTTCATATGGTGCATGGAAACCCAAGGAAACGGCTTCCCTTGCCTTGACACGGTAGGGGTCATAGGTTCAAATCCTATACTGCCCACCAATCAAACAAGTTACGGCCACTCGCAAGGTGGCCGTTTTTGTTTATACTTCCGAAAAAAGAATCAAAACCTTGGGGGGCGGTGAACCTCCCCCCACCCTTTTTTTTATTTATGAGAGGTAATTGCAAAATGCCCATCTTATTGGGTTGGCAAAAAATAGAGGCCTTGACCGGTTTAAGGTAAATCCACGAGCATCTCATTCAGAGTCATGCTTCCTTGTCGTTCAAGACGGGATAAAATTTTCATACATCCTTCCGACTTCCTTGGGCGGCCACGCTTCTTTTTCGGCTTGTCAGCTTCCTCCGTTGGTTTGGAAACTGGAATATCTTCTGTTTGTTCCAGCAGGCTTGACATTGGTTCTGTTTCAATGCCAGGCAAAATTTTTTTATTTGAACCTGAAATTACTTTTTGCTTCTTATTGTTTATTGCATCCACTTTAGGCGTTGGTTTTTCCCGTGCTTCAATTTTTGTAGAATCTCTGGAAATATGCCCAACCAAAGGGATCTCACCATCCCTCGTGACAAGTGCGTCGTGAACGCGTTCAAGTAACCGACTATTAGCAAATTCAGAAAATGCTCTCGAAAAGGTTGACTCATCCGGTATATCTTGTTTCTTTTCCCATCCGCAAATTCTTCTCAGGCAAGGATCAATAGTCAATCGATCAATCAGCATAACAGTTTTTGGTAAATTTAATGCTGCTTTCGCAAGAAATGCCCGCGCCAATGCTCTTCGGTCTAACGGAGGCCCTCCAGGATATCAGTGATAATCATATAAAATAAAATCTTCTACCCGAATAACTTCCAGAACTGTTATAACCAAGCGATGCTTCTCCGTCAACTCACCCAGTTCTTCTTCAAGCCAAGGCATCAATGAACCTTGAATTCTGCCCCAAATCTGCGATAATCCATCTCGAAGAATGTTCATTGTCTTCTGTCCTTTCTGGTGATGATTGTGTCTTGAATAACCACATGATACCAGAAAGGACGCCATTTATCGACCATTTGCCTGTCAAAAAAGCAATAAAATCGCGATTTCCTCGATTTTTGCAATTACCTCTTTATTTTTAAAAAAATATTAAAAAAAAGAGGGGGTCTGGGGGATTCATCCCCCAGGGTTTTGCCTTTGACTTTTTGCTCGCAGGACATCATGCTCCACCTTGAGTTGGTGACCGATTCACATCAAGCAAGGAAAAAAACGTGGTAGAAAATTTCAAAACCAGTGAAGCTTGGCGGGTATTTCGCATTCAGGCCGAGTTGATTGAAGGCATTGAAACCTTGCGGGGACTGGGGAATGCCGTGATCATTTTCGGCAGTGCCCGGATGGGACCGGATTCCAAATATTACAAAAAAACACGCAAAGTGGCCAAGGCACTCTCGCGCAAAGGAATTGCCATCATCACCGGGGGTGGTCCAGGACTCATGGAAGCGGCCAACAGGGGGTGTTACAAACAGGGGGGTACTTCTGTGGGGTTGAACATCGAACTGCCGTTTGAACAACAACCCAATGCCTATCAAGACATCAGTATGGCCTTTCGCTATTTTTTTGTGCGCAAATTCATGTTTTACAGACATGCCGAAGCCATTATCGCCTTCCCTGGCGGATTCGGCACCTTTGATGAGCTGTTTGAAGCCTTGACTTTGGTGCAGACCGGCAAATCCCGCAATTTCCCTGTGGTGTTGTTTGGCACCGAATATTGGCAGGGAATGATGGATTGGATGAAAAACACCGTATGCGCCAATGGCTGTATCAGTCCCAAGGATCTGGATCTGATCCATGTGACGGATGATACCAAAGAAGTTGTGCGGATTGTGAGCCGTTATCTGAATGGGATAAAATCGACTTCAGACAGTCAAACCCCTGCATGGAAATGATAATAACAACCTGCTATGATCGATTGGATAAATCAAAATTCATGGCACGCCCTCGGCACTGGACTCCGACTGTTCTGATTGCCCTTGACTGATACAGGCCAAGGCTGTAATCCAGCCTGATTAACATTATCGAAACCATTATTAGTCCATTGTGCCGACATGTCGGTGCTACCATCCACAAGCACTAAACCACCGTGCATAACGGGGTTCGTGAGTTGCTTCAATGTAAAGCCTGTGGCTTTCGATTTTCCGAGACCCATGGGACACCCATGGGACACCCATGGAGGATCTCAAGTCGCCGATCAGCAAGTCGCTCTGGCCATCAAGATGCGCGATGAAGGGATGGGGTTGAGGGCAACAGGACGGGTCATTGGTTCTCACAAGAAAACGATCTCCGAGAGGGAGGAACGCTTTGCTGGGGTCAGAAAGAGACATTGATGCTGTACGGCCTGTGCCATGAGTTCCTGCGCCTTACGTTTGAAGGGGATGATCTGTACACGATCGTTTGTAAGCACATTGATCCCAGCCAATCATCGGCTTGGACGGCGATCATCATGGAACGCGGCAGCCGATTTCTGGTGGATCAGCGTTGCGGCAAGAAAGACGGCAACCTGTTCAAATCTGTCATGAAAGCGGTGTGTCGGTTGTCCGGCAGACGGAAGATTTGCCTTTCTTTTCATATGGTGAACGTCGTTACGGTCAGACCTCGTTTGCACTGTGTTCGGAAGTCTTGAAAACTGGCCAGAGGGGACGCCCTCAGCATGTGCTGCCCAAAGGGGTCAAAGTCAGAATCAAGAACAAAGGCAGCCAGAATCACAAACGGGGCCCGAAACGCCCCAAGTACCAGGCCCCGCAACCCGAACATCCAGAAACCGTGCAAGACATCCGTGATCAGGAGATCCATGCCAACCATCTGGAGGGGCAGAATGCCGCCACCCGTCGTCGTCACAGTGCCTTTCAACGACGCACAAACACCTATGCCAAGACGACGGAAGGTCTGCAAAGGACACTGGATCTCCATTTGATCAATCATAACTTTATTCGTCGTCATTGGACAACAGATGAAGTGCCAGCTATCAAACTGGGGCTTCAGGAGACACCACTCACGGTGGAAGCGATTTTGCGGATGAGGAAAGCAGCTTGATCATGGGGGGAGCCGATAGGGTTGGTCAGTCTCAGATTCACGCCATAATGGGATCTTTGCGAATAGTCGGAGCCAGTGCCGACTTCAATTCCCGCACCATATCTTTCATGGCCAACATCAAGCCCACAGCCGGACGATTCTCCTGCCCGAAATCGACATCCAAACGCCCTTCGGCGATTTTGCGCGCCACGCCAGCCAGAAACAACGGTTCTCCACCCAATTAATAAAATCTATGATGTTTTGTTCTTGCTGAAACCGGACCTGGTTATTGTAAAGAAAGGTTGCAAAAAGAAATTCAAACAGACAAAATGAATCCCAAAATGGATCTCCCCTTTCCATACCTGCCAGGAAAAAAATCAGTTGACCAACCAGGTTGAATAAATGAATATCAATACGCAAACAGGCTTGACCCCGTTGCGCCAGAGACCACCGCTGGCCATCATTCCGGCGTTCAATGAAGAAATTTCGATTGGTGACGTGGTAGCCAAGTCCATTGCTTTGGGGTTTCATGTCGTGGTTGTGGATGACTGCTCCAGGGATGAGACCAGAACACGCGCGCAACAGGCTGGCGGGGTGGTTTTGCGTCACCCCACCAATCTTGGTTATGGGTGCGCGCTCCAAACCGGATACTTGTATGCCTTGCAACAAGGCTATCAGCATGTGGTACAGTTGGATGGCGATGGACAACACGACCCACACTCAGCCATGGAACTACTCAGGGTGTTGGAACAGGGGGTGTATGATGTCGTCATCGGAAGCCGGTTTCTGGATGCCCGGAACTATCGGGTATCTCTGGCGCGGCGTATGGGCCAATCCCTGTTCGGTGCGATGCTCAACGTCATAACCGGCATGGGGATCACAGATCCGACGAGTGGTTTTCAGGCATTGAATGCCGAGGTGCTGAAATTTTATTGTTCCAAGATTTTTCCAGATGATTTTCCAGATGCCAATATCTTGTTGCTGTTGCACCGAAAAGGGTTTCGGGTGACCGAAATCCCGGTACGCATGTATCCCAGTACCAGCGGTTCCATGCATTCCGGCTTGTACCGACCTGTCTATTATGTTATCAAAATGACCTTGTCGCTCCTCATGAGCCTGTTGATCCCTTTACCGACGGTTCACCGTAAATGACTCCCAAACAGTCATTATTGATTTTTTCTCTGGGTCTGATATTTCTTGCAGGTATCATCCTTTTGGTGCGCGCCCAGAGGATCAGGGAGAAATACAGTCTGCTGTGGCTCGGCGTCTCTTTTTTGCTACTCACGACTCCATTCCTGATAGAATTCTACCACAGCATCGGTGAATTGCTTGGCATCATCAACTATATTTCATTCTTGTCTTTTTTTGCCTTTTTGACCCTGTTTTTGTTATCGATTCAATTCACCGTTGCCTTGACTGTGGCCTATAATCAGCGCAAGGAGATCGCCCAGAATGTGGCCTTGTTGGAAAGAAGAGTCGCGGATCTGGAGCAACAACTGGCCTTGCTTGTCAGCACGGAACAGATGAAGAATCAAGATCTTGGGGGCGACCCCTCCCCCAACACCTCACGTGGCTTTTGATTGTTAAAATATTAAAAAAAAAAGAGGGGGTCTGGGGGATTCATCCCCCAGGGTTTTGACTTTTTGCCTGAAAGAGATCCTATTCCAAAACCGGAGACTCGATTGAACCCCCTATATCAAATTTGGGAGCAACGCTGGCAAGGATCCGAGAGACGAGAGCGATTGACGCCTCTGGGTCAACTCATGTTCAAAGCCAAAGAAAAAGCCCTCTTGTCACTTCTGGACGCCATTCCACCAGGCACTGTCATTGAGGTTGGTTGTGGTTTGGGACATATTCTGGCCCTGTATCATCGGGCCGGGCGGGTCTGTGTGGGGATTGATGTCTCTCCCACAGCCATTGCTGTTTGTCAACAAAAGGGTTTGCCGGTCGAACTGCGCCCAGTGGAAGAGGAGACATCACTCTATGATCTGGTTTCCAGTGATGGGATGTTGGAACACTTTCTCAACTTTGAACCCATGGCCTGCCATCTGATGCGCATCAGCCGACGCCATGTCTTGATCATTCAGCCCAATCATGGCTCTTTCATGGGGAAAACGCTACCCTATTTGGCGGAACTGTTGCGTGGGGATGAAATCGTGTTTGAATACAATTATAGAATACGTGATTTTATTGAAGTTTTTCAGGATCATGGATTTTTATTGCAGGAGAGCCGCCCCGTATTTGCCGATGTGTTTCGCATCTTGTTGTTTGCCAGACAGGAACTTCCTTGAAGATTCCAACATCAAGGCCGTTTTGGCAACTCAGGAGATTCCATTTCCACCTTCGATCCTGGAAGGGGTCTTTTTTCCACCACCTCCCAATACGTTTCAATCGGCGTCCGACGTTTCATGTCATCCATGAATGTTTGTTGCACACCTTGACCTTTCTCCAAAACAAGTTTGTGACGAATGCGTGAGGAGACTTCTGCCAGAGGTTGAACCATGCCCTCCTTGGCCTGGATCCGCTTGACAAGATAGACCCCTTGGTTTGTGGCAATGACTTCACTGACCTGATTGTTCCCGGAGAGCGCGAAACCAGCATCCACAACAGGTGCCTCCCAACGGGTTGCACGCCCTTTATGCAACCAGCCGATATCTCCGCCCGTATATCGGGTGGCTTGATCCTCCGAGTAATGAATGGCCAACGGACCAAAACCATGTTCTTTTTCTGACAAAAGCAGGGCCTCTTTGCGAGCCTCTTGCATGCGCGCCTTGACTTGGGTACGTTGCTCGTCGTCCATCTTCGCATGGGTTGATAAAAAAAGAAGGGCAAAATGGACTGTGGGGGGGTGTGTGTATTCTTCGATATGCGCGTTATAGTACGTCGATATTTCCGCATCAGAAGCAATCACGGAATCCAATTGGGGGGTCAATAATTTTTTCTTTAAAGATCCAATCAACAAGTTATGATAATTCTTGATCACTTCCGGGTCTGAGTCAACTCCCTGCTCCAAAGCCTGAACCAACAGCATCTCACGCTCAACCAATTCTTCCAGTACTTTTTTCTTGTCCAGGTTGCCCGATTGAGTGCCACGACGTACCATTTCCTGTTCAAAACGCTCAAAAGTTATTACCCTTGGCCCAACTCTGGCAACAATTGTACCATGACGCATCGTATCTGAGCGCAACCAATACCATACTGCCAAAATAAGAAACAATATAATTAATAAAAGCCAGAGCGAGCGATTTCTTTGCATTTTGTGATCCTTAGGGACAAAAAAACCAAAACCCTGGGGGATGAATCCCCCAGACCCCCTCTTTTTTTTTAATATTTTTTTTAAAAAAGATTGAGAGTATTGGGGGACGGTTCACCGCCACCCAAAGTTTTTTCGTCACTTGAAGGAATCAATGGCCTTCACCACGGAGTCATTGGACTGACCGGAAGGGAGTTTCAACCCGGTAATCACGGTGGCGGCCCCGTTCAACCGCCTCAAGATCATCACAGCGTCTGAAGCGTCAATGACCCCATTTTTGTCCACATCCATGGCATAACCTGCGGCACCAATGGTTGAGATCACGGTACTATTATTCTGTCCCGCTGGCAACACCACTCCGGTATCAATCGTTGAAGCATTGTTCAAACGTCTCAAGATCAACACCCCATCCGTGGCATCAATCGCTCCATTCTGATCCACATCCAAAATAGCAAAAGGCGCGCCATTGGGAATGAACAGGGCATTGTTTGAGGCAAACGTATAACCTGCCGCCGTACCGGTGCCGACCAGATGAACGGCTGTAGTTCCTGCGATAAAACCATCCGCCACCTTGAACTGAACCGTAAACAAATCCAAAGGCCCTTTGATGTCATTTTTGGGCCATCCACCCCCCAGGGAGACCCAGGCCAAACCAACCATCTGGTCTGTAGCCGGATCATTATCCCAATTGTTGACATCCGCAACCGGTGCGGCATCCAGACCAACCAGACCAGAGGAATTGGCATCAAGCAGCGTGGAGCCTTGTTGATAAATATTGGTCAACCCGTTAAAAGTCAATTTTGTGGAATCAAAATGAACACGTACACCCAATCCAGGCACCAATGCATTCTCCGGGTTGGCTGTGGAATATTGAATCGTCACACTGACCGTGCTGCCATGTGTAACCATCTGGGTGGTCAAAGTCGGAGTGACGATCTGTTCCCTGGCAAAACCACTGCAACTATACAAACCGCCAACGAAGAGAAACAACCCAGCAATCCATGTTTTTTTGCTCTTGAAACAGGAATCGGATGCAAACATTCCATTTTCTCCTTGTCACAGACAGAGGCATCCCAATCAAACCAGGATAAATTATTGAAATTCATAAAAAAGCAAAACCCTGGGGGATGAATCCCCCAGACCCCCTCTTTTTTTTTAATATTTTTTTAAAAAATAAAAAAAATAAAAAAAAAGGGTGGGGGGTGTTGGGGGGCGGTTCACC
>JAMOBH010000145.1:0-13033 GCA_039908085.1 Magnetococcus sp. YQC-5 | reverse complement strand
GGCTGCTATCCTGACACGGTTCGTTTTGTGATGCGGCAAAAAAACCTTGGGGGGCGGTGAACCGCCCCCCAAACCCCCCCCCCTTTTTTTTTAATATTTTTATTTTTATTTTTATTTAATATTAAAAAAAAAGAGAGGGTTTGGGGGATTCATCCCCCAAGGTTTTGCCTTTGACTTTTTGCCCGCAGGGCATTTTGTTCTTTAATTGTAGTTTGGCTGGAGGTCAAAATCATGGCGCGAGTAACGGTGGAAGATTGTCTGAAACATGTTGGCAATCGATTTGATTTGGTCATCATGGCGGCCAAGCGGGCGCGACAGTTGACGGCTGGATCTGAATCCACATTGCACAGGGAAAATGACAAGAACACGGTTCTTGCGTTGCGGGAGATAGGAGCCGGCGTCCTGGATCTGGAAAAATTGATGCAGGAAGAGGAAAAATTGCTGGTCCAAGAGCCGGAGGAGGAGGAGTTGTTGCTGGTTCCCGAAGAGACCATGGCCCTGGCCAGATCCCTCATTTCGGATGACGATGAGGATTCGGACAAGGATGGGGATGAGGATGAGCTTGATGAAGAAGAGTCCGAAGACGACATGGACGAAGAGTTGGACTTGATGACCGTCATGGATGTGTTCGGGAATGATGACGTTTTGGATGAGGAAACCCGTGCCTTGATGGCCGAAGAGATCCATATTCCGGGCGTGGATGAAGAGAGGTATTCCGGTTTCGATGCTGCCGAAATGGGTGGTGAAGAGGAAGATCTTTAGGCCATCAGGTAAAAAAAACGATTGGGTGGTGATCAAGATGTGAACCTGGAATCGTGGACAGAGCTGATTGATCGGATTCGTGGGTATCATCCGGGTGCAGATCTGGCGTTGCTGGATCGATTGCATATTTTTTTGTCAAATTGGCCTCCCAGTTCCTTTCCTGCCCAGCTGGGAGAGCTGGAAATTCCCTTTCAACCCTTGGCTGTTGCTGGAATTCTGGCGGATTTGAGACTGGATGACGCATCCATTATCGCCGGGGTGCTGGTGGACATCTTTTCATCCGGTGGTACGACCCTTCAACGCATTCGTGAGGAGTTCGGGGAGGACGTTGCCTTTCTGGTGGAACGTGTCTCCCGAATTTCCTTGTTGCCAGTGCGTCCCAAAAATACCGTGCAAGCAGAAGAGTTTCGCAAGATGATCCTGTCCATGGCCAAGGACATTCGGGTCATTTTGGTGCGTTTGGCGATTTGTTTATGGCGTATGCGTTACGTGGCGGCTTTAGGCCCCAAATCGTTGCCGCTTTCCAGACAGGTCATTCAGGATATTGTCGAGATCCAGGCCCCTATTGCTCATCGCTTGGGTATTTATTGGATCAAGAATGAACTGGAGGATTTGGGGTTTCAAATGTTGGATTTCGAGGCCTACGAGGCTCTCAGAAAAGAAGTCCTGAAGCGTCGCAAGGGGGGGGCGGATGTGGTACAGCAGGTCGTGGCCTTGCTGAAAAAACATCTGCGCAAACATCAAATCGCAGGTCAGGTCTTGGGTCGGGAAAAGCATTTGTGGTCGATTCATAATAAGCTTATCGAGAAAAATATAACTTTAGATGAGCTTTATGACATAATTGGTTATCGAATCATTGTCAAAAGAAAGCAGGATTGTTATCGGGTATTGGGGATGATTCATGGAGAATTTCCTCCGGTTCCGGGTCGATTCAAGGATTATATTGCCTTGCCCAAGAGCAATGGCTACCAGTCGTTGCATACGGTGGTGATGGGGCCATTCGGAGAGCGCATCGAAGTACAGATTCGCAATAAAAAGATGCATCAGGTGGCTGAAAGTGGCGTGGCAGCGCATTGGACCTACAAGCAACGCGGTTTGGGTGCCAAAGAGTATGCCGGGGCCATGGGGTATGAGTGGATCCGTCGGATGCTGGAAAACCACAAAAATGAGGAAGATGTCGGCAAATTCATTGAAAATGTCAAAATCGATTTGTTTCCCAATGAAATTTATTTATTTACTCCGGTAGGTGATGTCATCACGTTGCCATTGGGGGCCACACCCGTGGATTTTGCCTATGCCGTGCATTCCGAGGTGGGAGATCACTGTCAGGGAGCCAAGATCAATGGCCGTATGGTGCCTTTGCATACGGTCTTGAATACTGGGGATCAGGTGATGATTCTGACTGCCAAGACGCAGCGTCCCAATGGGGCATGGTTGCGTTTTGTGGTGACCAGTCGAGCGAAATATCGTATCAATCGCTGGTTGAAGACCCAGGAGTTGGAGCGGGATGCGATCCAGGGGCGTGCGCAGTTGGAGCGGGAGGTGCGCAAGGTTGGACATGGCGCGCTTCTGGGGGAAAAGTTGTTGCGCAAAGCTGTTGAGATGTTTCATGCCCAGGATGAACAAGATCTTTTGGTGCAGATCGCGCGGGGCAAGTTGTCTGCGGTGCAAGTGGCGGTGGGGTTGTTTCCGCAGCAGATGGCCAAGGGAGATGGGGTGGGGCGTGAGGTGGGCGTGGGGGAGAGTCAGCCTCCGCAGTTGAAGGCATTGCCAGCACAAATGGCCGTGCGGGCAGCCCGTTGTTGTGGGCCGGTGCCAGGGGATTCCATTGTTGGGATTATATCGACCGGGCGCGGGATCGTGATTCATACAGTGGGGTGTCCCAATTTGGCCCCTCTGGTTGCCCACCCGGATCGTTGGTTGGAAGAGCTGGTCTGGCCAACGGGGGATCATCGTTACAAGACCCGTTTGCGGGTGATGGCGCAGAATCGGCGTGAGATCATTACCATGGTTACACATGCGGTGAATGCGGCCAAGTGTGGGGTGACTTCGGTGCAAGTTTGGGATCGGGAACGGGATCCTTGTGTATTGATTGTGTTGGTGGAAGTGGGGGGCGTGGAGGATTTGGAGGTCGTCATGAAAAATATTCGTGGTTTGAAGGAGGTTTTCAACGTGGATCGGATTCGGGGGGGGTGACGGTCATGATTCAGAGGGTGGAGACCCATGGGGCACCAGAGGCCATCGGGCCTTACAGTCAGGCGATCAAGTCAGGTGGATGGATGTTTGTTTCTGGTCAGATTCCGTTGGATCCTGTGACTGGCCAACTGGTGGTCGGTGATGTGGTTTGTCAGGCGGAACGGGTGATGGAGAATCTAGGCGCGATATTGGATGCCGCCGGGGTTGGGTTTGGGGATGTGGTCAAGACGACGTTGTATTTGCGGGATTTGAATGATTTTAGTGTTGTCAATGAGGTTTATGGACGTTATTTTGGGGTGCCTTATCCAGCGCGAGCTACGGTAGGGGTGGTGGGTTTGCCAAGGGGGGCTTTATTGGAGCTGGAGGCAGTGGTTCAACTACCGGCAGGAGGTATGGGCGATGCGTGAGCGTGCGGTAAGTATCAGATTTTGGATGGCGTTCCTGGTGGTGCTGTCGTGGAGTGGGTTGAGTGAAGCGGGTCTGTTCTGTGTGGTTGATTTTGCTGGCAAGCGGTGTATGTTCAATGATTTGGAGAGTTGTCGTCAGGCTGCGGGCAAGCAGGGTGGATGTGTGTTGAATGAGTCGGAGATTGCCAAGCCATTTGGTGCTTCGCAGTATTGTTTGGTCGAGAGTTGGCGGACAGAGTGTGTTTATCCAGATATGGCAAGTTGTGAGAAGCGTGCCACGACCACGCGAACGGTTTGTATGGCCAATCCAAATTTGGCACACAATGCCCCGTTTGGACAGCAGATGCAGGGGATGCAAGGGATGCAGGGGATGCAACCTGGAGGGATGCAACCTGGAGGAATGCAGCAGAATTTCAACAGGCCGCCAGGATTTCCTGGAACACCGAATTTGCCGTCCAGTGGTGGGGTGACAGGGAGTGGATATGTTCCGAATACCGGATATTGGCCTGGGACTGACAAGTGAGGTTGAAAGCTTTTAATACTGTGCGCGGCCATGATTGACACTTTTTTTGAACCTGAAAATTTTTTTGGGGCGTCGGGCTAAAAAAGTGCCATTTATGGCTGCGTAGAGTATAAATAAGGGCGGGGGAGAAATGGTGGGGGGAAGTGTGATGTGGTGGCGATTTATTTTATTATTGTTGCTGAGTGGTTGTGTTTCAGCACCGGGAGGGTCAGAGGTGTTGCAGATCAGCCAGAAGAGTAATTACCGTCAATTATCAGAATGTTTATTCAAAAAGCTGGCCGCAGAGGGGCGGGGGGTGGAGTTCGCGATATTTTCGTGTATGGGGAGTGCGGTGTTGTCGCGGGATGATCAAAATCTGGTCAAGGTCACTTCGACACCGGATGGATCTTTGGTGAATGCCAGTTCTGATGCGGCCAGCATGGATCGGATCGCCCAGTATCTGGAAGCGTGTGAACGGGGTCTGACCCGGTAGAGATTGGGAGGGGTTCCATTCTCGGATCCTGGGGTTTGAGATGGCGTTGGGAGATGTCATGCAATCTCTTGTGGTGGCGCGGTTTCAACCTTGATTTCGATGTTTCGGAAAAATAAAAAAGCAAAACCTTGAGGGGCGGTGAACCGCCCCCCAAACCCCCCACCCTTTTTTTTTAATTTTTTTTTAATATTAAAAAAAAAGAGGGGGTCTGGGGGATTCATCCCCCAGGGTTTTGCCTTTGACTTTGTGCCTGAAGGGCATCATGTGCCAAAATATTTGGCGATTTTTGGAATGCTTATGGCCATTTAAAATCCCAAAACTTTGACGATAACGGCAAGTGGAATCTCGCTTAGCTTGGGTGATGGGTTGTTGAAAAAAAAGGGTCATGGAGCCTGCAACGGTTCTTTCGGAATTTGCATACACCCTTTTTCTTCAAACAACCCTGTGGCTTGATCGGCTTCGCGTGGATTGACAAAAGGACCACCAAAGAGGCAGGTCATGGTTGTTTGGTCGATATTATAATGACTGGTCAAGACCGGCCATCCTCGTGACTGGATCTGTTTTTCTCGTTTTGCTATTTCTTTTATATTTGAAAAGCAGCCATATGAAACAACAAAATTAATTTTTTCCTCGGTGGGCTTGGAAGTTGTTGGTTGGGGCGCAACAACCTGCTCAATCGGCATGGGGTCAGCCTGAGTTTTGTGTGCAGCCCTGTTGCCTTGAGAACGCCTCTTGGCGATTTTTTCAGGCCCCAAAGCCGGCATGTGCGGGCGTGGTTTTGCTGTTTTTGCTGTTTTTATAGTGGCAGATTGATTGACCTCTGGCGGCATGGTGTCTGATGTCTGTGCTGCAACCCTTTTTGGCCGCTTTTTTGTGGAATCCTGGTTGGTTTGGGTCTGGTGCGTCTTGATCCGATCTTGTGGTACTGCAACGGATCCTGGCTCCAGCTTCTCTGGCTGCCTGGCTTTGGGAAGCGGTTTTGCACTGTTATTTTTCGGTGTCTCCCCCAACAATAAAGGCAGCACAACCCGTTGTTGCGGACTCTTGCCCTCGTGACCGGGTTGGATGATTTGAACAGCCAACCATTCTTTGTTTGTTTTTTCCGGTTCTGAGGATTTTTCTTCCGTTTGATTGTCTGCGGGTTTGACTACGGGCGCGCTGCTGGTGGGCGTCATCTTGACCACGGGCGCGCTGCTGGTGGGTATCTCTTTGAGAGTGTTCTCTGTGGGGTGTTCCAACAGCAACGGCATCGCAATTCGTTGTTCCTGACTGCTGCTGTCTTGATCCGGCTTGATGATTTTCGTAACCAGCCATTCTTTTTTCGTTCCCCCAGGTACAGGGGATTTTTTATCCGTTTGTTCGTCTCCTGCGGATTTGACTTCAGGTGGGATGCTTGTGGGCGTCATCTTGACTTCTGGCGCGCTGCTGGTGGTTACTGCCGCAGTCGTTGGGCTTACAGTGGCGTTTTCTGCTGTGATCGCCTCAATGGAAGTGGAATGTGATGGAGCCTGTTCCACAAGTCTGACGGGTTTGAAACGATGTGCCAGCCAATCCGCCAAACCCATAACTTGACCAGCTCCCAATACCATCACAAGTGCTACGATCCACAGCCATCTTTGGCGTACCCATGGAGAAGTGCTAGCAATCCGGTCCAGGGCGTCAAAGCGGGCATGTTCGTCTTTGGAAAAACGTTCTGGCGTATGGATTGTTTGCGTTGCTGAATGGAGATCCAAAGCAAACAAATCAGGTTCAGGTGGTTCATGAGGCAGTTCCGGTTGCGTCATGGGCTTGTCAGGCGTAGGGGCCGGGTCACGTTTCAGAATCGGCGTTGACTGGGCAATCGACGTGCGAACTGGAGAAGGCGGTGTGGTTGTTTTAATGGGTTGAGACACAATCGTTGGCTTGGGGGCGACTGTTTTGGGAGGAATCGCAGATAAAGTCTCCTTGACCGATGGTCCAACCCCATCAGATCTGGCTGTCTGGACCTTGACGGGTGGTCTCTCCCTGGTGGATGCGGCAACCGTGACTTTGGGTAAATCGGCTTTGACGGGTGGGCGTTCTGAAGAGGTCTCAACCGTGACTTTGGGTAAATCGGTTTTGACGGGTGAGCCTTCTGGAGCAGTCGCAACCGTGACTTTGGGTAAATCGGTTGTGACGGGTGGGGGTTCTGAAGAGGTCTCAACCGTGACTTTGGGTAAATCGGTTGTGACGGGTGGGGGTTCTGAAGAGGTCGCAACCGTGACTTTGGGTAAATCGGTTGTGACGGGTGGGGGTTCTGAAGAGGTCTCAACCGTGACTTTGGCTGGAGCCGTTTTGCGCCATGAGGATGGGGAAGGCGTCAAGTCTGGCGACAAGCTGACTGGAGTGGTTCGAGGATCGGTTTCATGGGGTGATGTTGTGGGAGGCTCTTTGAGTGACACTGGGGAAGCGGTTGTGGCATCTGTATTTTTTATCTGGGACGAGGAAGGCTCTTGCTCTGGCAACCGAGATGAAGCAGATTCACCCGTCAAGGCTGAGGAAAGCTTGTTTTCGGGTGAGGAAGGCTCCTGGACCGGTCGTGATTCGACTTCGCTTGCAAGTGAGGGAGATCTCTTCGCGTCGGTGTCAGACAGGGCAGTGCCAAGCTTGGGTTTCTTTGGGGTGGAAACCCCTGGCCATGTCTGAATCGAATGAAACTCCCCTGAGTTGAACTCCATGGTTCCATCATTGGCTTGGGACCAAACCACAGTCTCATGATTGTGATTGCTTTCTGTTGAAGCAACAGGCCCCATCGGGACTGGAGGGGCTGCCTCTTTGGGGGGTATGGTGCGCGCAAGATCTGCCTGGCTGGCAAGCGGGTCTGTGGTCGGAGTGGTGACAGTCTGATTGGTGATAACAGGTTGTGTGGTTTTGCGCCAACTGATCGAAGGGGATTGCCTGGGTGTCTCAGGCTGTGAGGCACTTGGGGCATGTGGCTCTGGTGTGGCATCGGGATCGGTCGGTGTCGTCGCTGTGGCGGGGCGTGATCCAACCATGGGTGAGTTTGGGTGATCTGTAACTACCTTGGTTGTTTTTTTGCGCCACATGGTACCTTTTGCGGCAACCTGTTGATTTGATGAATGATTGAATAAGGATTCATGTTCTCTTTCATTATGAACATGTTCGATCCATTCCTGGTCTGGTGGTAGTTCTTTTTGGGCAGCAGGGGTAGGGACCGGCTTGGTCAATGAGGACACAAGCCTGTTTTTTCCCTCGTCAGATGTGGGAATGGGTTCGTCGGTCGTACCATGGGTATGCCAGGGATTGCTTCTCTCGCCGAAATTTTTTTTTATTTCTTTCACAATGAACTTTGATGGGTGGAATGGTGGCGATCATACTCGATTCAAATTGACCCATTGAATTATAGCAAACGCACGGGGTGATTGTCTAATTGGAAATGCATGAGAGTCAAAAGGAGTGTTGCATGGATTCAAATGAAAAGGCCGGTCCATGGGGAGGCCAGGACCGGCCTTGGGTAAAGCGTGTGACCAGGCTTAAGCAACTTTGATTTGAATCGAGCGCGGTTTGGCCTCTTCCCGTTTGGGGAGGGTCACCACCAGGACACCGTTTTTGTATGTGGCCTGAATGGCATGGATATCCGTGGTATTGGGCAGTTGAAAGGTCCGGCTGAAGCGTCCATAGGCCCGTTCCACCCGATGGTAATTCTCCTTGTTTTGTTCGTCATCGAACTTGCGTTCGCCAGCCAGGGTGAGTCGTCCATTATCCACGTTGACACTGATATCTTTTTGTTCCATGCCAGGGACATCAGCCTTGATGACGATATGATGTTCATCTTCGAGGATGTCCACCCGCAAGGGCCATTGGGTCAGCATGCCGCTGGAATCATCGATGTCCCGCTCGAACAGGCGGTTGATTTCACCCTGAAGGGTACGAAAAGAACGAAAAGGATCGTAATTGACAAGTGTAGTCATTGCTGTTCTCCATGCAAGGGTGTTGATTGTGATCTTTATGCATCCGATCCGTTGGATGGCTACCTTGATCATCAAATAGGTTGGTCCATGGCGATGCGCAAGAAGCAGGGGAAGATTTTTTTTTGCGTGCCCCGGCATTTTGGCGAGGAGATGGGGGCAGGCATGGGATGAACACAGGTCTCTGGGGCATACAGACCTTGTTTTGCTGCCTTGTCACCTTGAGCAAAAAAAGAGCCTGAATGAAAACGGACTGCAAGATGACGACTTGCTCAAACAGAACGATTCGGATAGACTAAACCACATGGATAAAATCATTGTTCGGGGCGGTCATGCCCTGCAAGGCACCATCCCTGTCAGTGGGGCCAAAAACGCCACACTTCCCGCACTCGCCGCCACGTTGCTTACCGGTGAGCGCGTCCATTTGTCCAATATTCCCCACCTCAAAGATGTCACCACCATGTTGGAACTCCTGGGTCAACATGGTTCAGCCATCACGGTCGATGAACGACTCGGTGTGGAAATCAACAACAGTGGCGTCAACAATTTTCGTGCCCCGTATGATCTGGTACGCACCATGCGCGCCTCCATCCTGGTCATGGGCCCCCTGGTGGCTCGTCACGGTCTGGCGGAAATCTCCTTGCCAGGCGGTTGCGCCATCGGTTCCCGTCCCGTCAATCTGCATATCGATGGATTGCGGATGATGGGGGCTGATATCACTCTGGATGAGGGATACATCCGGGCCAAGGCCAAACGTTTGCAAGGTGCCCACATTTTTATGAATCCGGTAACAGTCACCGGCACCGAAAACCTGTTGATGGCCGCAACTCTGGCCAAGGGACGTACCATTCTGGAAAACGCCGCCAGAGAACCGGAAGTCCTGGATCTGGCCAATCTGCTCAATAAAATGGGCGCACGCATCCAGGGGGCCGGAACCTCGACGATCACCATTGATGGGGTGGATGACCTCCATGGGACTCAACATCGGATCATCCCTGACCGCATTGAAACCGCCACCTTCATGGTGGCTGCCGCAGTCACTCATGGTGATGTCACCTTGACCGATGTGGACCCGGATACCCTGGAAATCCCAATCCAAAAATTGCGTGAAGCCGGCCTGCACATCGAAATCCCGGAATCAGGCCGCATGCGTGTCACCTGTCCCCAACCTCTGCGGCCAGTTGATCTCGAAACCTGTCCGTATCCAGGTTTCCCGACTGACTTGCAAGCCCAAATGTTGGTACTCAACAGTCTGGCCCATGGCAAAAGTCAGATCACCGAAACCGTGTTCGAGAATCGTTTCATGCATGTTTCGGAATTGCAGCGTTTGGGGGCCAATATTCGAATCCATGGCAATATCGCCGAAGTGCATGGCGTGGATCATCTCCTGGGTGCCCCGGTCATGGCCACAGATCTGCGCGCCTCGGCTTCATTGGTTTTGGCAGGACTGGCCGCCCACGGAGTCACCACGATTTCCAGGGTCTATCACATTGACCGTGGTTACGAACGCATCGAAGAAAAATTGCAAGCATTGGGTGCGGATATCCAACGTACCAGTGTTTGACCCTCAAGACCTTGGGCTTGGGGTGCCGAGGCATACAACACTTTGAAATCAATGACAATACTGTCTCCAGATTTTGTATACTGTCCCCAGATTTCCCTGGGGCAGCAACCATGAGATCCCGGCTCGGCAAGGCGGCCAGATAGCTGATGATGCTGGTCTCCAGGTAAAGACGCGGTTTCATGTTGAATTGACGCGCATTTATCCTAAGTTAGTATGGTGTCCCCGGAATTCCGATGGGATCGTTCCACATGGTGATTCCTCCTCAGGCAATGCTTCACGATACATTTTTGGCGAGAAAGAAACCATCTGCCTCCCGGATTTCCGCTCTGATTCCTGGAGCGACTTGACCATGGCATCCAAATCAAAATTGAACTGAGCTGCAAATTCTTCCCTGTTTTTCCGAACTTCCTCCATGATCGGATCGTTGTACATGGCTATTCCTCCTCCAATAATTCTTCAGGGGTAACGATGGTTGGTGATGGTATTTCACGCATTTTCAATATTTCATCAATGGCACGACGGGTTCTGCTATGTGCTATGTGCCGACAGTTCCAGGTTAGCAGATAGTCCATTTGCTGGAGTGTCGCCAGGGAGATGTGCAGGCTGTCAACACTCGCATTCGCAGGAAGCAAGGCGTATTTTTGGAATTGTCTGCTCAATGCAACGGCCTCGGTGCCAATCGTCAGTACCGAAATAGCATCAACCAAAGATAAACGCCTCCTGGCGGCATCCTTGTCACCCATTGTTATCTCCTGAATAACCAGTTCCGACACGAACAGTTCATACCGATCACGCCTTTCTGCCCACCATTCATGGGTAATCTGCTGATGGGCAGCAACAATGAGATCTCGGCTCGGCAAGGCGGCCAGATAGCTGATGATGCTGGTCTCCAGGTAAAGACGCGGTTTCATGTTGAATTGACTCGCATTTATCCCAATATAGTATTTCTACTTTGTCATGTTATGGCTTAACCGATTGAAATTGCTGGTTTATTAGTAAATAATAAATTACCAGCAAAATCATGTTGTTAGCCTTTAATGTGACAAAGCAGAAGTATGGTGTCCCCGGAATTCTCCTAATATAGTATGGTGTCCCCGGAATTCTAAGATGATGAGTTCATGTTCCAAATTGAAGTAGAAATCGGCAATGCGGGTTTTATCCTTTTTACCACGCCATGCTTTGTGGGCTGCCAGCCAGAGGTTACCGAAGGAGATGATGGTGTTGAAAAGATTTCCGGTTCGTTTCATTTATTCCCCGACACGCGCCAAAGCCTGATGCAACACACTACGTGATAAATGCATCCCATGAATGATGAGTTCTTGCATGACTGGTTTGGCAAGAGGAATCAGCCCTCTTCTTTTGGCAATCAGTACAATGCCCAGTGTACCTCGTACTGGAATACCCAAGCTGGCGGCGCAGTGGCGGGCTGCCAAATCATCGATCACCGCGATGATATTTTTCGTCGGATCGGTTAAGGCGAAGGCCATGACTGACGATTCGCCCGGCCCCAATCCCCAGGCGGTGATGGATTCAGGGATTGCTGGAACAGCAACAGTTTTGATCCATGGGTTCATCGATAATGCCTGGACTGTCCGATCATCTTCGCCACGGATCCAGATTTCGGTGCGCACCTGTTCAGGAACAAAGCAAAAATCGATCACGCCTTTCAATAGATCCAAGCGACCCGCTCGGCCCAGGAAGATGAGTGGCGAGGAGTTGATGACAGCGGTTTCAGCCACGGGAGAGTTCACGATCCAAATCCTGAAAATCAACCTGAAAAGAGTCTATCCCCATCCGACTCAAAGAGAGCAGGAAATCAGTTCGGTCCAAGCCAGCAAAGCGAGCCGCAATTTCTTGGGAAATTCGGCCTTGACTGTACCAAGCCGCCGCCGCCGTCAGGCGCATCTCCCGGATTAAATGATCTGGGCTGCGCCGCAAGGAGGCAAAAATGGCTTCTGGAAGATCAAAAGTCAGCGTCATCATTAATGGTTGATCATGGTTCATTGTTTCCCCTCCTGTTGTTTCAGCCATCCCCCCAGCATCCGTCCTGTTTCATCCACGCTTCGAATGGCAAACTCAAATGAGTCGTGAGACATAAATCGTTCCTCATGACAAAGCCGCAACAGCACCCGGATTTTTTCTAGACGCAGGTTGGCTCCCGTATGCTCAGCTTTGTTGTCCATCGTCAAAGAAATGGATATACTCTCCCCAGATTTGGCCGTTGGCCGGAATTTCATATGAGAATTCAATCTAATTTAATAACTTTTATATGGTCAATTTTCATCCAGTGACCAGTAAACCACCCTCCTGTTGTCAGAGTGACGCTAGTAAACGCTTTTCTATATTTTAATGGAACGATACCTTGTGCTACAGTAGTTTTTGTTCCTCCAATATCTAAAGATACTGCTCCTGATGATTGATCGTATTCAAAATATGCTGTTACCCAAGTATCAGCGTAGTCTGAGCTATTTAAATTGCTAATAGTCACACATTGTCCCCACGATCCATTTCCTATTAGTATTTTATCCCAACTATTACAATTTTCAGGAGTATACTGCATATATCTAAAAGATGCAAAGATCATATCTCCATATTCACCAAACCCCAAAGCATGCTGATTGTACTGATTTCCATTATGAAGCATGAATTTTATTTCCATTCGGAGATGTCCGCTTGGTTCAAATGGTTTACTTACTACCCAACCAGGATGATCGGTTATTGCAGTTGAGATATTTAAATAGCCGTCATTTTCAGTAACACAACAATGCCCTGTGCCCCTTAATTCCCAAATTTGAGTATTGAAAACACCATCATTAAAATCATCTTCGAGTAAAATATGACCTGAAACAGAGCTGGTTGCTGCAATGCTGGTGGTTGCGACTGTCGTAGTGGGTTTGACAGATGACGTGGTGGTTGCAACCGAGCTGGTCGTAGTCGGCACGGATGAACTGATGGTCATGACCGGAGCCGAAACCGTCACCGAAAAGTTCGTATTGGCCGTGGCTTTGCCATCATTCACCGCCACCGTGATCGTGGCACTCCCGGATTGCCCAGATGCTGGAGTGACCGTCACCGTGCGGCTGCCGCCGGATCCACCAAAAACAATGTTGGCATCTGGCACCAAGGTCTTGTTGGACGAAGACCCGGTAACTGTCAGACTGG
>JAMOBH010000514.1:0-2527 GCA_039908085.1 Magnetococcus sp. YQC-5 | reverse complement strand
ATCCTGCCAGACCGGCTCATGCTGCGTGACAAGCAAAACAGGAGGTTGGCGTGGATCAAGGGCGGTGGATTGATCGGGGAACAATGCTTGCGTGACTACGAAACCAAAAAATACAGCAAATCAAACCAATATTAAAAGTGGTGGGGACATGGACAGCAAAAACGTTTTGGAAAGCCGGTTGCTCGGTATCACGGCCAGGTTGAAAGACCTGTCCAAAGAAATGAATGCGGTTGGGTGGGAATTGATTGAGTGTGGTTATTTGCAAGGCAATGAAATGGTTGGTGCTGGGGAAATTGCTGGAGAGTGGGCCAAAGAATTGGTCAAGGAAATCGCAAAAAAATGACGGCAGCACCACCCACAGTTGAGCCATGGACCTTGGACCGGGTTGCGGTGCGCTTGGAGCAGGCCGCCGATGTTGAACGCCTGCGGTTTGTCGCTTATGCACGGCCATCCGGGGTAAAATCATCTTGGCCAGCGCATCAGATTCAGTCTTCTTTCGACTTTTTTGAGGCTCGGCGACCTATCCCCTCGGCACCTGAAATAAGTCGCGCAGAAGAGGCTATGGGGTGGTTGCTGTGGGTAAAATCGTTAGAGGTGCGGCGGTTGTTGTGGAGCAAGGCCAATAGACGATCTGATCGGGATTTGATGACCGAGTTCAGGCGGTCACGCACAACGATTAATCGAATGTGTGTTGATGGTTTAAGATTGATCGCAAACAAGCTGAATGTCATGGGGGGATTGATTTGAGTGAGCTTTTGACCGTCGAGGAGGCAGCTGTTTATTTGCACGTCAAGCCTGGGACGCTCAATAATTGGCGGACATCAATCCGATGTTGTGGACCACGCTATGCAAGGATTGGTAAAAAGATCCTCTATGATCGGGTGGACTTGGTGAGATGGGTCGAGGAGCGAAAAAAGGATCCCAAGGAGGAAGGGGAATTGCGCAAGATCAAAAAGAAGGAGCGCAAGGGCGAGGATATGCGGGAGACGCTGAAGTTGCCACGGGTGCGGCGGGATGGAGGAAAGATTCACTCTTCTGATTGACCATATTGAGGACATCCTCGAAATGGTCCAGCAAGGGCGAGGATATGCGGGAGACACTGAAGTTGGCACGGGTGCGGCGGGATGGGAAATTGTTTTAGGGGCTGTGCTGTTGTGAACCGTCTACAACTGCTCAATCTCTTTGTTTTTGGTTGTTTAAAAACAATATTTGGAATGAAGAATGACTTCATCTTGTTCATAATATCCATATTGGCGTATTTGGAAAGGAGAGCTAATATAAAAAATCTTTAATTTATCGAATGTTAGGAAAAATAAAGTGACAGATAGACTCAAAAAAGGCTTGAGTGTTGCTTGAGTAAGCTGTATAAAATGCAATATGAATGCGTTATAATGAGTCGGTCCGAACTGGATGGATTGGCTGAAAAGGTCCAAGAAATGTTAACTGATCTTTCAAGAAAAAAATTATTTAACGCTATAGCTTACTTTGTTAGTAACACTAAGTGGTGTTACAAGACAAAGCTATTTAAGCTTCTTTTCTTTTTGGATTTTCAACACTATCAGGAAACGGGGCGGTCTGTGACCGGGTTGCACTACAATGCATGGCCGATGGGGCCTGTTCCTGTCTCACTTTTTGATGAAATCAAATACCAGCAAACCGACCTCGCCAAGCACTTCACCATGCAAGAAAAAAAACATGGCAAAGGAAATACGTTAACCATTGTCCCGCACTTTTCTTTCGACTCTGCGCTATTCTCAAGACGCGAGTTACGAATTATGGAGAACTTAGCACTAGAATTCCACACTGCATCTGCCAAGCAAATGGTTGAAGAAACACATCTGGAAAACCGACCATGGCACACAGTCTATCAGCAATGGGGGAAACAACAGGCACTGATACCGTATGCTCTGGCTATCCGTGAATCGGAAAAAAAGGAGATGGAAACGCTCATCCAGGATCGTAACAACTTTCTTGCGGAATTCGGGTCGAGACAATGACTCCTGGGACAGTGCTATTTCACACTGAATTCCCATTCAGTGATTCCCAAGCTCTGGGGCGAAAACTTTGCATTGTTCTGAATGATGGTAAAATCGGATATTACTTGATCGTCAAAACGACATCGCAGGCTCATCACTTTACGTCAAAATACGGGTGCCAACCACCACCTGCAAGGCATCCTGCATTTTATTTGCCCAAAGCAACAGAAACCTTCAGAAAAGACACATGGATTCAGTTAGGGGAATTCTTCAGATTCGACATGCAGGTATTGCTCAATAAAAGAATGCAAGGGGTCGTTCTGGTCCAATGTCTACTTCCGAAGCAATTCGTCAAGGAAATTTTGGAGTGTGCCATCTTGAGCGATGATCTGCTGTTAGCCGATATCCCGGTGTTGCAGGAATCATTGCATGGATTGTGACATCACCCCTTTCCCATCATTGCCTTCGCAGCCTTTTCCATCGCCGCCCGCACCGGGTCCAGATCAAGCCTCGCATAGATCGCCGTCGTCTGTTGTGACTGGTGGCCCAGA
>JAMOBH010000144.1:0-13103 GCA_039908085.1 Magnetococcus sp. YQC-5 | reverse complement strand
TATTTTTTTAAAAAAAAAGGGTGGGGGGGATTGGGGGGCGGTTCACCGCCCCCCAAGGTCTTGATTTTTCACATCCACTCTCAATTTTTATTCCGCAGTTTTCAGCTCCACATCCAGGGCCAAGGATTGCAATTCCTTGATCAACACGTTGAATGATTCTGGTATTCCGGCATCAAACGCATCATCCCCTTTGACAATGGACTCATAGATCTTGGTGCGACCTGCGACATCGTCGGACTTGACCGTCAACATCTCCTGCAAGGTATAGGCAGCCCCATAAGCTTCCAAGGCCCACACTTCCATTTCACCAAAACGCTGACCACCAAACTGGGCCTTGCCTCCCAGGGGTTGCTGAGTAACCAGTGAATAAGGTCCAATGGAACGGGCGTGAATTTTGTCATCGACCAGATGATGCAATTTCAGGATATAGATATATCCAACCGTCACCGGACGATCAAACGACTCGCCGGTCCGCCCGTCGATCAAATGGACCTGTCCAGATTTGGGCAATCCAGCCTTTTCCAGAAAATCCGTGATGTCTTTTTCCGTGGCCCCGTCAAAGACCGGGGTGGCGATAGGCACGCCGTCACGCAAATTCGAACAGAGGATCATGATTTCCTCGTCGGTCAGATTCTTGACGGCCCTGGACTGCCTGGGATTGGTATAAACCAGTGCCAGTAGTTCGCGCAGATCATTGATATCGACCTGTTTGGGCGGCTCATGCCTTGCCGGTTCGTCTTGTGCATCCGATTCGACCAGGTCATCTACCAAGCCCGAATCTTCCGCCACGACCGGGTCATCCGTCACGACTGAGTCATCCGCCACGACCGGGTCATCCGCCACGACCGGGTCATCCGACCGAATCGGTTCATCGATTTCGTCTGATTCGACAGGATTGTTTAATTTATCGAGAGCCTTTTGCTCTCTGATGATTTGTGCATGATAGGCATCCAGGGCAGCACCGATGCGATGGCCCATGCCTTTTGCCGCCCATCCAAGATGGGTTTCGAGAATTTGTCCCACGTTCATCCGGGAAGGCACGCCCAACGGATTGAGAACAATATCCACCACCGTGCCGTCTTCCAGATGGGGCATATCCTCCACGGGATTGATCTTGGAAATGACACCCTTGTTGCCATGGCGTCCGGCCATCTTGTCGCCGGGCTGAAGCTTCCGTTTGACGGCAATATAGACTTTCACCATCTTGAGTCCGCCCGGTGGGAGGTCATCTCCCCGTTCGAGCTTCTCGACCTTGCTGTCAAACCGTTTTTTCAAGCGATTCCCTGCTTTCTCGACATGCTCGCGAATCCCCTCGATCTGCTGGGTGATCATGTCATCGTCCAACACGATGGAATCCCACCTGCGGGAACCGATCTGAGTCAAAAAGGCATGCGTGATGGTGGACCCAGGGGGCAGACCTGCACCACCACGGGCGGTTTTGCCAACCATCAAGGCACGTATGCGCGCCTCGGCATCCAATTCAATAATCCGTCGTTCCGCGCCCATGTCCTTGCGCAAACGGACGATCTCATCCTGATCAATGAGCTTGGCCCGTTCATCCTTTTCCAGTCCACGACGGGAAAAAACCCGCACGTCCACCACCGTACCTGCCACACCAGGAGGCAAGCGCAGAGAGGTATCCCGAACATCCGAGGCCTTTTCACCAAAGATGGCGCGCAAAAGTTTCTCTTCCGGGGTCAACTGCGTCTCGCCCTTGGGTGTCACCTTGCCAACCAGGATGTCACCGGCCTTGACTTCGGCCCCGACATAAATGATCCCCGACTCGTCCAGATTGCGCAGGGCATCCTCACCCACATTCGGCATGTCACGGGTGATCTCTTCGGCCCCCAGCTTGGTGTCACGGGCCATCACCTCGAACTCTTCTATATGAATGGAGGTGAAGACATCATCCCGCACCAACCGCTCGGAAATCAAAATCGAGTCCTCGAAGTTGTACCCATTCCAGGGCATGAATGCCACCAGGACATTGCGTCCCAGAGCCAATTCCCCCCATTGGGTGCTTGGACCATCCCCAATGATGTCGCCCTTGGTCACACGCTCGCCGGCCCGTACCAGGGGCACCTGATTGATGCAGGTGTTCTGATTGGAACGCTCGAACTTCATCAAATTATAAATATCCACGCCTGGTTCCGTGGCTCCAGGTTCATCATCGGCCTTGATAATGATGCGACCCGCTTCCACTTCATCGACGATGCCGGAACGCTTGGCGACAATGGCCACACCGGAATCTCTGGCCACCACCCCTTCCATGCCGGTTCCCACCAGGGGGGCATCGGTCTTGATCAAGGGCACGGCCTGACGTTGCATGTTGGATCCCATCAAAGCACGGTTGGCGTCATCGTTTTCCAGAAAGGGAATCAGGGCTGCTGCCACTGAGACGATCTGTTTGGGCGAGACGTCCATATACTCGATGCGATGGGGTTCCGAGACCGTGAATTCCAACTTGTGCCGACACTGGATCAATTCACCCGTGAAACGACCCTGACGATCCAAGGCGGCATTGGCCTGGGCAACCACGAAATTCTCTTCTTCGATGGCTGAGAGATAATCCACCTCATCGGTCACCTGACCTGTTTCCACCCGACGATAGGGACTTTCTATGAAGCCGAACTCATTGATCCGGGCATAGGTGGAAAGGCTGTTGATCAAACCGATATTCGGTCCTTCTGGCGTCTCAATGGGACAGATACGTCCATAATGCGTTGGATGCACGTCCCGGACCTCGAATCCGGCGCGCTCACGGGTCATGCCACCCGGTCCCAAGGCCGACAAACGACGCTTGTGGGTGATTTCAGACAGAGGATTGGTCTGATCCATGAACTGTGAAAGTTGGCTGGAGCCGAAAAACTCCCGAATGACTGCGGAAAAGGGCTTGGAATTCAGGATGTCATGGGGCATCAGGGTATCCGAATCCGTGGCGGACATCCGCTCACGAATGGCCCGTTCCATGCGAACCAGACCGATACGCACCTGATTTTCCAACAATTCACCCACCGAACGGACGCGCCGGTTGCCCAGATGATCGATGTCATCCACCTTGCCATGGCCGTCTTTGAGCTTGAGGAGAATCGACACCACCCCAATGATGTCCTCCTTGCGCAGAACCCGGACATTCAGGTCGCAATCCAGATCCAACCGCTTGTTCATTTTCATGCGCCCGACCGCTGAAAGGTCGTAACGCTCGGCATTGAAAAAGAGGTTGTTGAACAGATTGGTGGCTGCGTCAATGGTGGGAGGTTCACCTGGACGCATCATGCGGTAGATGTCAATCAAGGCGTCATCCGTGGTCTGATTCTTGTCCAGACTCATGGTATTGCGCAGATAGGGACCAACTGTGGTATAATCCACAAACAGGACATCAAATTCCCTGATGCCTGCATCATCCAGGACATGGAGGAAATCTTCCGAGATTTCAGTTCCGGCCTCGGCAAGGAGATCACCCGCATCGTTATACATGTCATGGGAGATGAAACGGCCCACGAGGTCTTCCGTTGGAATGGGCAGCCATTCCAGGCCCATTTGCTGAATTTTTTTGACCGCACGAGCTGTGATCTTGCGTTTCGCGCTGACCAACTCTTCGCCGGTTTCAGGATCGACGATGGCGTAATTGAAACGGCTCCCCATCAAGCGATCAATATCGAGTTTCTTTTCCCAGACCACCCCTTGCTTGCGAAACTTTTCGGAATCATAGAAGCGATTGAGGATCTCCTGGCCCGACATGCCCATGGCGCGCAACAGCGTTGTGACCGGCAATTTCCTGCGGCGGTCGATACGTGCATAGACGATATCTTTGGGATCGAATTCAAAATCGAGCCAAGATCCCCGGTACGGGATCACCCGTGCGGAAAAAAGCAGCTTGCCACTGGAGTGGGATTTGCCTTTGTCATGATCGAAAAAGACGCCTGGAGAGCGATGCATCTGGGAGACGATCACCCGTTCAGTTCCGTTGACGATGAAGGTTCCGGTTGCGGTCATCAGGGGCATTTCGCCCAGATAGACCTCCTGTTCCTTGATCTCCCGGACCGATTTGGTGCCTGCGTCCTCATTCTCTTCCCAGATCACCAAGCGAAAGGCGACCTTCAAGGGAGCCGAAAAGGTCATGCCCCGTTGCAGACATTCATCGACCTCGTATTTAGGCTCACCGAGATGGTAACGAACATACTCCAGACTGATTGTGCCAGAGTAGTCCTGGATGGGAAACACCGACAAAAACACGCTGTGCAGACCCATGTCCCGCCGATGCTCCGGTTCAACGTCTTCCTGGAGGAAGCGTTGAAAGGATAGCGTCTGAATCGCGATCAGGTTGGGAATGTCGATGATGGTCGGAATGCGGCCGAAGTTCTTGCGCAGCCTTTTCTTTTCAGTAAACGACAGAGCCATCGGAACCCCTGAATCCACCGGTTTGGAAGCGAAAGCCTCACGCTGTTTATGATCTGACGTTGGTGCCTGTCAGAAGAGCGGGAGGCATGAATTAAATAAATCTGACCGCATGACCTGAAAGCATTTCCCAGGTCATACGGTGACAAGCTGGAGCGCGTGGATTATTTGATTTCCACTTTGGCCCCGGATTCCTCCAGTTCCTTCTTGAACTTTTCGGCATCGGCTTTGGAGACAGCCTCTTTGACTGGCTTGGGTGCGGCTTCGACCAGATCTTTGGCTTCTTTCAGGCCGAGACCTGTAATGGCGCGGACGGCTTTGATGACATGAATCTTCTTTTCGCCGGCATCGACCAACATCACGGTGAATTCGGTCTGTTCTTCGACCGGGGCAGCGGCTTCGACAGGACCGGCAGCCGCGACGGCCACAGGAGCAGCGGAGGAGACGCCAAAGCGGGCCTCAAGGGCCTTGACCAGTTCGGCCAATTCGAGAACGGTCATGCTCTCGATTGCGGAAATCATTTCTTGCTGAGAAAGTGCCATGTTTTTGTTCTCCGATAACAAATCTTACGCGCAATGCGCGAACGGTATGATATTCAGGTTTGCCATTCCACAAGGATCAAGCCAAACCCACTCAAGCTGCCAATTTTTCTTTTTCCTCACGGATACGGTCAAGCACGCGCACCAGACTGGCGGGAACAGCGGACAAGACGCCGACGATCCCCTGGATCGGCCCCATCATGGTACCCAGCAAACGACCCAGGAGGGCTTCGCGAGAGGGCAGTTTGGAGAGTTCGAGAATATCCTGAGGGGTCATGAAAACGCCATTCAGGACACCGCCTTGGATGACCAGCAAGGGATGCTTTTTGGCGAAATCGGTCAACACTTTGGCGGGAGCGACCGGATCTTTTGAAAAAGCCAGGACAGTAGGACCGGTGAGAACGGATCCGAGTGGCTGGAAGGAAGAGCCTTGCATGGCCCGTTTGGCCAAGGTGTTCTTGACCACGCGCAATTCAGCACCTGACTTGCGCATTTCGCGGCGGAGGCGTGTCATGTCAGCGACAGTCAAGCCACGATAATGGGTTGCGATGGCAACGATGGAACGAGCCATGCTTGCTTGAACTTCATGAATGATTTCTGATTTTTCGGTTTGGTTCACCGATTGTTCTCCTTGCCGGTTGAGAGGAAAACCGTGATCACACTGGAGGATCCCCTGTGATTTCAGGCACCCTGGTTTTTAACCTGATGAAACGTCCCCAACCAAAGGATTAGCACCACATGAACAATTCCCTGGTCTCGGCGGGCGAGCTGTTGGCCATTAAGGGGAGAGCAGAAACCTCTCCCCACCCGCTGTCTTGGACGAAAACGTAACAACGATCTAAAGAGAATGGGTATCGACTCTGACACCAGGGCCCATGGTGGAAGAGAGTGTGACCCGTTTCACATAAGTCCCCTTGACGACTGTGGGACGTTGTTTTTTGAGTTGTGCAATCAAGGCGCGACAATTGTCAGACAATTTATCCGCCTCAAAAGAGACCTTGCCCACACCGGCATGGATGATACCGGCTTTTTCCACCCGAAAGGCCACCTGACCGGCCTTGATGGATTTGATCACACCAGCCATGTCAAAGGTGACGGTGCCCAATTTTGGATTGGGCATCAAGCCTCTGGGGCCAAGGATGCGACCCAGGCGACCGACGACGCCCATGACATCGGGACAGGCGACCACCCGATCGAATTCAAGCCATCCGCCTTGGATTTTTTCGACCAGTTCATCGGCACCGACGTAATCGGCTCCGGCGTTGAGAGCCTCCTGAACCTTTTCGCCTTTGGCAAAGGCGAGGATTCTGACGGTTTTGCCAGTCCCGTGGGGCAACTCCACGGTTCCGCGGACCATCTGGTCGGCATGACGGGGGTCCACTCCGAGATTGACTGCGATTTCGACGGTTTCGTCAAAACCGGCATTGCTTTTTTCTTTCACCAACCGAATCGCATCGTCCAGTCCATGATTGATGGTGCGATCCAGGCCTTCAAGCAGACCTCTGATCCGTTTCCCGCGCTTTGCCATGATATGCTCCCAATTTCAATCGCACAGAACTCATATATTCACGTATTCACACGATTTCCTGCACATGAATTCGTGCACATGATTTTCTGTACACGATTTCTTGCCAAAGAATCCTCTATCACACGATTTCCAAGCCCATGGAACGGGCAGAACCGGCGATGATCCGCTTGGCCCCCTCAATGTCCTTGGCGTTGAGATCTTCCATTTTGGTCATGGCGATCTCTTGAACCTGATCCCAGGTGACCTTGCCAATGGGTGTACCTTTCCCTGGCGTGACACCTCCTTTGGCAACGCCTGAGGCTTTGCGCAAAAGATATGTTGCAGGTGATGTCTTTAATTCAAAACTGAAAGTACGATCACCATAGACCGTGATCAAAACCGGTGTTGGAGCCAACGGTTCCAGGTGTTGTGTTCTGGCATTGAAGGTCTTACAGAACTCCATGATATTCAGTCCGTGTTGGCCCAAAGCCGGTCCCACGGGAGGACTGGGTTTGGCGGCTCCTGCCGGGCATTCCAACTTGACATAGGCTGTGATTTTTTTCGCCATCTCCGGCTCATCCTCAATTCTTATGTAATATAAATTACAACTTTTCCACCTGAACGAAATCCAATTCAACTGGAGTCGCACGCCCGAAGATGCTCACGGAGACTTTCAAGCGTGTTTTGTCCTCGTCCACATTTTCCACCACACCGATGAAGGAGATGAAAGGCCCATCTGTCACGCGGACATTTTCCCCGACGGCGAAGGTCACTTTGGGTTTTGGTTTTTCCATGCCCACTTCCACCTGATGGAGGATTTTTTCCACTTCCCGTTCGGCAAGGGGTTGTGGACGTCCGCCACCGCCAAGGAAACCGGTGACCTTGGGAATGGAATTGACCAGATGCCATGTTTCATCATTCAATTCCATTTTGACCAAGACATACCCCGGAAAGAACTTGCGCTCGGAAGTCACTTTGTGACCGCCGCGCAATTCCACGACCTCTTCGGAAGGGACGAGGATTTCTTCGAAGTGTTCTCCGGTGCCGGTCAGCCGCACACGTTCTTCAAGGGCGGTTTTAACTTTTTTCTCAAACCCTGAATAGGCATGAATGACATACCACTGTTTGGCCATGGAACTTTGAAACTCCTCTTTTTTTTGTACACTGCGCACGATGGGGATGATGGGTACTCTGTGCAGGCTGGGATCAACATCCGGGTATCAAACCGAAGACACACCAGGTTCTGAACCACAGGAGCCATCCATCAGCCGATGATTTGCCGAACAATCAACGCCAAAATGGCATCCACCATCCACAAAAACAGAGAAACCAGAACCACCATCCCGAAGACCACGATTGTGGTATTCATCGTATCTTTTCGAGTGGGCCAAACGACTTTACCGACTTCGGCGCGCACCTCGGTCAAATAGCTTTTGAATTGGGCGACCCGCCCTGGATCACTATTCATGGCATTCATGGCATTCATTGAATGATTGTGACAAAAGGTGGGCGGATAACACAATCAACCCCCAATTCAAGCCTTTTTTGCAACCTGTATTATCCAACATATATTCCTTTGGCTTTTATTTTCCAGCCAGGAATGGCAGGACAGGAGGGACTCGAACCCCCAACCGCCGGTTTTGGAGACCGATGCTCTACCACTTGAGCTACTATCCTAGGTCATTCAAGTCTCAAGCAGCCGCAACTGCCAAACTCGGCTGAGATTACTTGATTTTCCCTTCTTTGTGAAGGGTATGCTTGCGACAAGAGTTGCAATATTTTTTCAGAGCCATTTTTTCCGGCTTGGTACGTTTATTCTTGTCCGTGGTATAATTACGTCTTTTGCAGGCTTCGCAGCTCAGACTGATCAGATCGCGCATTCAGCTCTCCCCTGTGAACATGGTATTGGGTTTACAAGCATGTCAGACGGAATTCCATCAGGTGAGAATTTCCGATACGACGCCAGCCCCAACGGTACGGCCACCTTCACGAATGGCGAAGCGCAAGCCTTTTTCCATGGCAATGGGAGCGATCAATTCCACTTCCATGGAGATATTGTCACCAGGCATGACCATCTCCACGCCATCGGGCAATTTCAAGACGCCGGTGACATCCGTGGTGCGAAAATAGAACTGCGGACGATAGTTGGAGAAGAACGGTGTATGCCGTCCCCCTTCCTCTTTGGAGAGGATATAACATTCGGCCTTGAACTTCGTATGGGGCGTGATGGAGTTGGGTTTGGCCAGAACCTGACCGCGCTGGACATCCTCACGCTTGATGCCACGGAGCAGGACGCCGATATTGTCGCCGGCCTGACCTTGATCCAAGAGTTTGCGGAACATTTCCACGCCAGTGCAGACGGAATTGGCTGTAGCCTTGATGCCCACGATGGAGACGTTTTCGCCCACCCGGACGATACCCCGTTCCACGCGACCCGTCACCACCGTACCACGGCCTGAAATTGTGAAGACATCTTCGATGGGCATCAGGAAGGTGCCATCCAAGGGACGTTCGGGTTGTGGAATATAGGCATCGACGGCATCCATCAATTTTTGAATGGAACCAGAGCCTTGTGGGCCTGTGTCCCCTTCCATGGCCTTGAGGGCCGAACCGACCACGATGGGAATTTCGTCACCGGGGAAATCGTACATGGAGAGGAGTTCACGCACTTCCAGTTCGACGAGTTCGAGCAATTCCGGGTCATCGACCTGATCGGCCTTGTTCATGAAAACCACCAGGGAGGGGACACCCACCTGACGAGCCAACAGGATGTGTTCCCGTGTTTGAGGCATGGGACCATCGGCGGCGGAGACCACCAGGATTGCGCCATCCATCTGGGCGGCACCGGTGATCATGTTTTTGATATAGTCAGCATGTCCAGGACAGTCCACATGGGCATAGTGACGACGCTCGGTTTCGTACTCCACATGAGCGGTCGAGATCGTGATGCCACGTGCTCTTTCTTCCGGGGCGGCGTCGATCTGGTCATAGGCTTTGAATTCAGCCAAGCCTTTGGTTGCCAAATGCTTGGTGATGGCCGCTGTCAAAGTGGTTTTGCCGTGATCGACGTGACCGATAGTCCCGATATTGACGTGAGGTTTGTTTCTTTGAAATTTCGCTTTGGACATGACAGTCTCTCCAAAATTCTGGGAGTGGGCTCTTTATTGCAGGGCCTGAAATCACCGATGTAAAGAATAGGTTCCGGTCACCAATTCGAGACCGGGCAATGCAGTTGTGGAGCCCATGCTCGGGATTGAACCGAGGACCTCTTCCTTACCAAGGAAGTGCTCTACCACTGAGCTACATGGGCACAAGCGACTTATAAGACATCAATCCAACGTATAAAGCAAGGGATCTCGCTTTAATTTTTTTTGCTCAATAATTTGAAGCGATTTGAAGCGATTTGGAGCGGGCGGGGGGAATCGAACCCCCATGATCAGCTTGGAAGGCTAACGTTCTACCACTAAACTACGCCCGCTGACAGCTTGTTCCAAACAGCTGTTTTTGCATTCACAAGACGCATTCTTAAAATTTATTTTCTTCACAATTCTGAAGAACCAAACAAGCCACACAGCAAACAAAAAACAATGCTCAAAAGAGAGCAACACGGCAAACGGGTAAGAATATGGTGGAGGGAGGAGGATTCGAACCTCCGAAGGCTGAGCCGGCAAATTTACAGTCTGCTCCCTTTGGCCGCTTGGGAATCCCTCCAACTAAACACCACGGGTTCACCACGGGTGGTGCTGTCATTCAGACATTTTGAGCGAGGAAGATCTCCGGGACATCTCCGGGACATCTCCGGGACTCGCTTTACGGCAAATGTCTGAGCAGTTGAGCTAGAAAGATTTAGCCTTGAATGAAGCGGGTGTCAAGATTTTTTATTCATTTTGGAAACTTTTTTTTGTGTATGCCGTCGCCACCTCTTTAAAGCAAAATGTTAAATGCACACAAACACAAACCGGCTTTATGGACCCTTGCTACCACAAAGGATTCGGATGTGGTGAGATGTGGATGAGATTTTTGTGTGGAGTGTACGTTTATGTCTTGACGAGACCCATCATAACAGAGAAAATTCCTGCCAAAGTGTTCAACAGTACAGAACAGGAGATCAAACAACATGAGCGTTCTAGTTACACAACCAGCACCTGATTTTACCGCCAAAGCTGTCATGCCTGACCATTCATTTAAGGACAATTTCACTTTATCCAGCTACAGGGGTAAATATGTTGTTTTGTTTTTTTACCCACTTGATTTTACATTTGTCTGCCCCTCAGAGATCATCGCATTTGATCATCGACTGGATGAATTCAAAAAGCGTAATGTAGAAGTCATTGGAATTTCTATAGATTCTCATTTCACGCATCTGGCGTGGAAAAACACCCCAGTCCAAAAGGGGGGCATTGGCCCAATTCAATATCCACTGGTAGCGGACATTTCCAAAGAGATCACCAAAAGCTATGGTATTTTGATTGCCCCAGGACTGGCACTCAGAGGATCCTTTCTGATTGACCGGCAAGGGATTGTACGACATCAAATTGTCAATGATCTTTCACTTGGACGTGATATTGATGAAATGCTGCGCATAGTGGATGCGTTGCAATTTACCGAAGAACATGGCGAAGTCTGCCCGGCGGGTTGGAACAAGGGCAAGGCAGGCATGAAAGGATCCACAGATGGAGTGGCACAGTATCTGGCCGCCTATGCGAATGAACTTTAATTAACAGACCTGATTACATTGTATTGACCAGTGCAGACATTTCCAGATAGAATGGCACCCAAGTCAATACAAAATGCCGCTTTAGCTCAGGGGTAGAGCAGCTCACTCGTAATGAGCAGGTCCTCGGTTCGATTCCGAGAAGCGGCTCCAATAAAATCAAACACTTACAGCCACTCGCAAGGTGGCTGTTTTTGTTTGGGGTGTGACTTGGGGTGTGACTTTGCATTGGCAGGGTATGAATGGAGATGAATTCACCCCGTTTTGGAAGGGTGGATTTCTCATTCTGGAACCCACCTCCGTCACCTCATCCTCAACATGATGCCTGGTTCCGGTCAGTTACTCAGTGAACTCGTTGGCGATGTCAGGCTTTGAAGTGTGATCGTCAGAGACGTAGCCACCAGGATGATACCCAGGGTCGCAATCTGGGGTGGTCGTGTCGATGCACGCTGGAGTCACATCCAGGACCATGACATCAGGCAGCAAAAAGCCGGGATCGTCCCGGCTCTTGGTTCTCTCCTGGTGGAGTGCCACGTCCATCAATTGGCCGGAAGCGTTACCGCCCCACCTCCCGTTCCCCTGGTGGTCTCCTGAACAACGGGGTCATCTGATATTCCAGGAACAAATCCCGCATTGCTCCGATCTTCTCTCGCGGGGTGTCTGGTAATGCACCTTGGGGGCTACGAATCTGTTCCCACACCTGGATCAACTCTTCCGAGGAGTAACCTTTGTAGGTCGCGGGTAATGGTTTGGATGGCTTCAGGAGTTCGCGCATTGTTGATCAACCTCGTGATGCCTCGCAGCTCGGCCCGTGTCAGTATGGCCGCAAGGTCTTTGCCTTTGATATTGATGTTGGTGTGTCGAATGGCGTTTTGCAAAACGGAAATGAGTTGCGGTTCCGGTTTCAACCGTGTGTCACCAACGTAACCCACCACCCCTTTTACCAGGATACCAGCACGCTGCAAAACGAGGATGAGTTGCCAAGCAGAACCACCCGATGTGAAAATGTCATCGACCACGATCACCTCTTTTCCGTTCGCCAAACTTCGCAACAGAGCAAGGTCACGAATTTCATAATCCCTCGGATGAAAAACACGCCGTTCTGTGGGGATATTCTTGGACTCTGCCAAGTGGTATGCCCGAATCTGCCTCTCCCCGTCCAGGAATGATCCCCCGCACTCTTCCGCCAGTCTTTCCGCCAAGCCAGTAGGCAGCACGTTGACCCCACTGGTACTGGGTTGCGCAATGAACACCGTGTTGGCCGGATTCTCCAGTTGCCCCTTGAAGGCGTCTGTCAGCTTGGGGGGCCAATGCCGTTGTGCGAAACGACGCGCCGCCTGTGCGTCACCCTGGTTTTTTGGCTGGCGTCCAATCAGGGTCTTGAGCAAACGTATGTGCCCCTCCATTTGGCTGGACGGACATGCCGTTGTTGGAAAATGCGTTCATTGATTTCCTCGTATCTGGCTGAAAAAGCCGGGATCTCTCCCGGCCTCTTGGTCATGCTCCTGGCGTGGGTCCGTTCGCCTTAATACTTTGTTTATTGGATTGAGGTTCACTCTTGAAAAGCTCGTCAAACAACTCTTTGAGTACAGGAAAATGCGGATTTTCTTCAAACCTCGATTTGGAGGACGAGGATGCTTGGTTGGCTGATGGAAAGGTCAATGCTGTGACGTTCCGAAGCTCACAGAGACGTTGCCCGATGACTTCAATGGCACCCTGTTGCAGTTGCGCCAGAAGAGCCATCAGGCTTCCCCATGACACCATGTCATCGGGATCGTTCAGCCTGCCAGAACGAAAAGCTTTTGCGATGGTCTGATGCGCATTCGTGACTTGGGCAAGGACGTGTTCGGCTTGTTCAAGCGAAATCGGGATTGGGTGATGCTTGGCAATCTTGCCCTGCTGTTGGGGGTGGGGTCTGGTGAATATGGGGGGGGGGGCGGGTGGT
>JAMOBH010000002.1:0-51066 GCA_039908085.1 Magnetococcus sp. YQC-5 | reverse complement strand
AATTGTTCGCATTTCCCAAGCCAGCGAAAATTTTGCAGGAAGCACTGGCGGAAGGTCAGAGGGAAGCTTGGCGTGAAGGCCAGCGTGAAGGCCAGCGTGAAGGCCAGCGTGAAGGCCAGCGTGAAGAGGCTGCTGCTATCGTGTCGCGTCTGCTTTGTCATCGTTTTGGTCAGATTCCTGATCATCTGATCGGTCAGGTCAAGCTGGCTGACAAGGAAGTGTTGGAAAAGTGGTCAGAACGTATTTTGGATGCTCGTTCCATAGAGGATGTTTTTGCTGTGTGATGCAGTTTGATCAAAAACTGTCAAAAAATCAGCCGATAGTCCAACAGGTCAAGAATTAAGAGTAATTTAAGGAGTCTGGATCTGTATCGATAAAAAAAAGAACTTGCAAAGATTTGGAACAGGCATGTCATCAAAGTTGATGTCGTGTTTGAAATGTTTGCGGTGTGATTCAGTCTTGGATCATAAATTTTTTTAAAAAAGCGAGTCAACTGGTATGGATTTTTTCAAAAAGAACAGCATGAGTGGATGGGAAGAGATTGGTTTTTTATTCTATTCCTGTGGAGAAGTATTAAAAAAGATTTCGGTGCGGGCCATGGAGGGGTATCGGAATCTGTTTTTCATGGATGACACCCTGCGAGTCGATTTTTTTCGTCAAAAAGGTATTTCTTATACGCAACGGGGCCGATATTTGCCAGCCATACCCATGTTGGAACGGGTGGTGAAGCATGCCCCGGATGATGTGGAGGCTCTGTTTCATTTGGGATTTTGTCATTTCAAGACCGGGCATGAGGAGAGTGGAACCCAGTTGTTGGAGCGGGCTTTCGCATTGGACTGCGCAGACCCAAGAATTTGCGCGGTGCTGGGCATGTGTTATATTCATGCCCATCTGTATGAAAAGGCTATAATGGTATTAAGTCAAGCACTGGAGCATCATCAGGATAATTTTAATATTCATTATCGACTTGGGCTTGCGTATGACAAGACCGGGCAGTTCGATCAAGCCATGAAGATTTTTCAGTCCGCGTTGCGTATTCGTCCCAAGGAACCTCGTATCCATCAAGCCATGGGATTTGTCCTGGAACAGCAGGGAAAACGGGATGAGGCGGTCAAGTTTTTCAAGCGTGCCATGGAACTTGTGGATAATCAACGTGTTGGTTGAATGAATCAAAAGATTTGAAAGATTTCAAGAGGGTGCCATGGCGATTCCGGGACTGGATGATTTGGAACACGAACCGCTGAACGAAGAGCGGATACGACGCATGAAGAGCTTGATGCGTCAGCTTTACAAGGAAGAGTTCGAATCCAAACGGCTTCGTTTGCCTCCCATCAAGGGGGGAGGGGCCATTGCGCTGTTTGTATTTGTTGCCATGATTCTATTGGCTTCCACGGCCTTGTACAATTACAATATGTTCGTGACGTTGCGTGAACGGGTGTGGTCTGCCCGTGGTCACGTAGAGGCCGCATTGCAGCGTCGATCCAATCTGTTTGCCAACCTGGTGAACTTGACTTTGAATCATGCGGAATTGGAGCGTGAACTGTTTCGCCATGTCGCTGATGTGCGGCAGGATCTGAAAAAATCAGGCACACAAGAAACCACCCCCCCGCCTGCGCCCCCGGAAGGCAAGGAGGGGAAAGCCATGGATCGGAATGCAGTGTTGGCTGCGGCCTCATCAGGCAATTTGTCGCGTCTTTTGGCCGTGGTGGAACAGTATCCCAATATCAAGTCGTCATCGACCTACATAGATCTGATGACTTCCTTGATGGAGATCGAGGATCGTATTGTGACCCAGCGTGTGGAGGCCAATGAAGAGGCGCGGATTTATAATACCCTGATCAGCTCTTTTCCGTGGTATTTGTTGGCGCGGTTTACCGGGTTTGATCAGGAAGTTTATTACTTGGCAGAAGCAAGAAACGACGGGATTCCATCACTGGAGGCGGATTTCTTTAAACGTTTATTGCCACCTGGGGCACCTGGGAGTTCCCGTGAGGAAGGCCCGCCTTCGACCGGACCGGCAAAGGATTAAGTGATTCATGAAAATTGAAGAATGGTTTGGCATACTGGGTCTGTTGGCAGCCGGGGCGTTGATAGCCGTGGCCTTGTTTCCAGATGACGCCTGGGATTCCCATTCCAAGGCCGATTCTTCGGTCAAGGCGATTTCCAGGGTTGGGGCATGGCCGACTCCACCAGTCACAGCCTGGCAAACACCTCAGCACCCCCAGGTGGTTCCGGTGATGACCGTCCAGCCCGCACCCATCGGTACTCGTCAGATCAAGCCGGGCCTGATGCGTTTTGAACAGGCCCCGAAGGTCCGTTTCAACGGCCCGATTCAACAAATTTCCGAGACTCAGGGCAGCGATGGTCAAATACATGTCTGGATCCATGATGCCCTTGGGGGAGAGATGCATCTGTCCGTAGGACCAGCTTGGTTTTTGCATTATATGGGCTGTGTATTGACTCATGACAGCGTGATTTCCGGGATCGGTTTCCAGTTTGACATCGAGCAAAAAGCCCCGACGGTTTACGTAAAAAAAATCATGGCCGGTACACAAACCTGTCAGATGCGCAATGACGAAGGGTTCGCCCTTTGGTCCAATCAACTTCGCTAGAGCCAATCCATGGACCTCAACAAGAATAAACCCGATTGGTTCAAACGCATCGGCTGGCCGTTGATCATCACGTTGGTATTGGCCGTGGGCATTTTTGCACGTGAACCTTTGCTAAAACTATTAAAACCGTTGCAAGGGGTGATCGAATGGGTGGGTGCGGATCGTCTCTCCCGTCGTTTGCAAGGTGAGGTTTTGGGGAGTATGCCCAAGCCAACCCAGCCCACCCTGTCGGGTACAGTACAAGAACTGGTGGTGGAACAAAAAACACGCAAGATGGTGGTGCGACGCATTCCCCAGATTGTGCCCGGTCAGGCCAAACCTCACGGGAACTGGGGACCCTGCATGAACTGTCATCTGTTCAAGGGAGGGCCTCCTCCAGGCAGTCAGTCCATCACTCCAGTTGGTAAGGTTTGGGAAAAGTTGTCAACTTATCACAAGGTGGGACCGCCGATTTTGCCGAACTCCACCCGACCGCATCCTGCATCTGGACGGTGTATCAAATGCCATGATATCGTGATTCAAATGCTCATCTGAATGGTGCCGTATGGCAATTAACGGAATGATATCAGAGGCTGTCATTTATTTTTTGACATTTTGTAATTGACATGGGGGGCTGGATGCGTCAAAGTATATCAATGGTGACATAAACCAGTTCCTGTTCTGTTCACACCTCCAAACGATGGGGATGAAGTATGGCTATCGAGACCGTTTTACTGCAAGTGGGTAAAATCCATGCGCCACTGTTGCCCAAATTGGCTGGGCAAACCTTTACCGTGGGCAAAGTTGTTCCGGTTGGCGATGGATTGGCCAATTGGTTGTTTATGACCCCAGTCAAGGAGGGAGCTGGCAGCATGGTGGCCCTCAAACTGGAGGGGATCAAACAGGCTGCGGTGTTGCCATCGTTGGTGGGCAAAACCGTGACTGTGGGCAAGGCCCCGGCGGTTCTCAGTGGCACCAGTGCCTGGTTGTCCCTGCATACCGGAATCGCAGCCAAAACCGGGGCCGCAACGGCTTTGTATATGGCAAAAGTAGAGGGTACACGGAATGCCCTGGAACTCTCTTCTCTGGCAGGCAAGCAGTTTACCGTTGCCAAGGCCAGCACGGCGGGTACGGGCATGAGCAAATGGCTGTTTCTCCAGCCCGCCAATGTCAGTGCGGCTGCGGCGAGCAAAGGCATCGTGGCCGTGCAGGTGGAAGCCGGTGCCGGGCCTGCCGGAGCAGCTGGAATGCAATCTTTGCTGGGCAAGACTTTTACCATATTGCACTCCCCGGTTGCGGGCAATGGGGCGGGCAAATGGTTGGTATTCCAGCCAGCCGCAGGAGCTGCCACCAAGTTGGCGGCCAGCAGTGCCGGTGCGGTTGCGGTCAAGGGTGGATCCACATTGATTATTGCCGAGGCCGCCACCCCCAAAACTACAGCAGCGGTGGTGCAAAATGCCACGGTCAAAAGTGCAGCCGTCACTCAAGGAAGTGCCATGGCCACCAAAGGGAGTGTCATGGCCACCAAAGGGACTATCTGGTCAGGTACTGGCTCCAGCCTTGGTTTGGGATTGGGGCTGGGCGCGTGGGGGCCGATTCTGCTCGCAGGTGCGTTGACGGCCCTGGGCGTGGGTATCTACGGCTATATGAAAAGAAAGACCTCCGGTGGGCTGGAAGAGGTTCAAAGCTGAATGGAATCCTCCCTGGAAACATTGATCCGCGCCAGAGAGATTGCGGCAAGGGCCACCAGGGCCGGGAATCGTTGGATGACGGGAGGTGTATCCTCCCGGAGCCAACCTGCTGATCGGGCCGTGGAGGAAGAAAATCCAACACGGTCCTCTGCTCCAGAAGGGGATGCAACCACTAACGGCCTCTGCCAGATCATTCCGGTGGAAAGCCTCGGTGCGGGTGTGGTCAACACACTCGGAGATGCCGTGACCCGGATGGTCACCAGAACTCAAGTGGAGGCCCGGTCAGATCAGGCTATGGGTTTTTCTTCTGGGGTGGATCAGGTATGGTATGGCGTGGGTCAGGTCGTGCGGGGCGCGACTGGAGTCGTGGTTGGCCTTTTGGGTTGTCTGGGATGTGTTGCGGTTTGTATGGGAAAAACCATCATCGGGTCATCTGGAATCAGGTATGGAGTTGTGAATGTTCACCATAAATAACCGGAGAAATGGTTTGAAGCCAATGGCATTGCTGAGTTATCTGGGGATGATGTGCTTGGTGCCATTGATTTTTTGTCGCAATGACGCATTCGTCCATTTTCATGCGCGGCAAGGGTTGGTGCTTTGGGTGTGGGGTGTTCTGGCGATTTTCAGTCTGCACCTGCCGATTATCGGTCTCTTTTTCTTCAGTGGATCGGTGTTCGCCATCACGCTCTTGTCGTTGGTTGGATTGATTTCTGTTTTGCTGTCTAAAACATGGTCTATTCCGGTCCTGGGCACGTTAGCCCAAAAATTGTAGAGCACGCCTCCTTCAAGCAACTCCAAAATAAAGAGATGAATTTACTCTGAAGATCGGTGCCAGAGGATACAGAGGAAAAATAAAAAAATTTTATCCACGGAAGACACGATAGACACGGAAGAATAAAATGAATACAATTTCCGTGTTGATCGTGTCTTTTGTGTTTTCTATAACATAGCAAGAGTTTTTATGTGTTTTAATAGATGGATGTATCTGAATAAAGGTATATCATGAAAAGATTGTATGGTATAAAATATCAATTTTTGATACCTTTTCAAGGAGTGTTGCTGGTTGGGTTGTTTTTGATCGGGCATACTGCATTTGTCATCACGGAACAGGCGGTGATCGATAGTGCCCTGCTCACCATGCAAAACCATCTGGAGCAGGTCATCAACCAGACCGAGGCCTTTCATAGCAAAGCCAAAAGCGACATGGCATTGGCCATGGAACATCCCGTGTTTCAGGAGTATTTCGCCCTGCCTGACACCCGTGCTGGCACTCAATACAATCCCAACAAGATCATTCAATTTACCCAGGCTCAACGAGAAGTCAAACGTCAGCTGGATCAATGGACTCTGGTGTTGCAAAAACGATTTCCTATTGTCGAAACCTGTCTCATTGATCGCAATGGCCAGGAACACATGCGCATCACCAAAGGAGAAATCGCCCCGGATGAAGACTACTCCAGCGAAGAAAACAGTTCTCCATTCTTCGAACCAACCTTTGGTCTGAATGCGGGTGAAGTTCATGTGGCCGAACCCTACATGTCAGCAGATGCCAATGAATTTGTTTTTGCATATACTTCTCCGGTGGTACTGCCGGATGGTTCCAAACCCGGTTTCTATCACATTGAAATTGCTTTGGCCCGTTTCCAGGAAGTGATTCAAAACAAACACCAGAGCAGGCAGAATGACAGTGACAACCCGAAAACCTCCAGTCGGTTATTGATCGTCAATGCCGATGGACTGATTATCGCCGACAGCATGCGCCAGATCGATTTGCGTCGCAAGACCTCTAGCGACACCCATCAGGACGCAACTCATCAGCCAACCCTGGCCGAATATTTGCCCACTATCCATTCCATTTCCAAAAGTCCAGATTTGGCCTCCAGTCTGACGCAAATCAAGGCAGGTCAAGGGGGATGGAATCGCTTTCGTCAGGATGGTGAGCTGTTTTATGCCGTCTACCAACCCATGTCTACTTTTGGTTGGAGCGTGATGGAGATCAAAAATTATGAAGAATTGTTGACAGGAAAATACTCTTTGACACGGATCAAGGGTAGTGTGTTTTTGATTTCTTTTATTATTCTTGTTATAGCTAGTATTATCACATGGTTTGTGGCCAACCAAGTGACCCGACCCATCAGGACGATGTTGGCCCTGGTGGCGGAAATGACCAAAGGAGATTTGACCCAGCGTATCCCCCTTCCAACCACTCAGAACGAGGTGTTGGATATTGCCCTGGGGATCAATAATATGGTGAATGCTTTTGCCCGCAATATTCGCATGATTCATTTGCATGGGGGCAGCGTGACGGCATTTATCAAAGAAATTCTTAAAATTCGTAAAGTATTTTCTGAGCAAGCCAATATTTTGCAGAATCATGCCATGCAAGCTTCGGCGGAAAATCAACGGTTGGCGGTGGAAGTGACCAGGATCCACGATGCGATCAACCAGATGCAATCCGCCACTTGGCAAGCGGATGAGACTTCCCGCCAGCTGGCCGAACAAATCGTTGGCATGACCACGACCACTGCGGAAGTCAGCCAGGATGTAACCACGGTCGCCACTTCCACCAGGATTATCAACAACCAATTGGAGAATATGAGTCAGCAGCTCAACAGCTCCACACAGGCTGTGGATCAAATGGCCGAAGCGATTGGTCGTTTGAGTGACTCTTTTGAACAAATCGGAGGCTTGACAGATCGTTCCACACAAGAGTCTGCCCAAGCCGAGCGTCTGGCCATGGAAACCCGTGATGGCATGCATCGCCTCTCTCTTGCAGCCGGAGAGATCAATTCGGTAGTTGAGATGATTAACAGTATTTCAGAGCAAACCAATATGCTTTCCATCAATGCCACCATTGAAGCCGCAGGCGCGGGTCAATTCGGCAAAGGCTTTGCCGTGGTGGCCAGCGAGGTCAAGACACTGGCCCGTCAAACCGGGGAGGCCACGCAGAAAATTTTTGAACGGATCCATGAAATTCAGGAGATGGCTCTGCAAATGGTGAGCGAGGTGGAACGGCTTGCCAGCAATATCCAACATTTGCACCAAGGCAACCGGGAAATATCCAACCAGGTGGCCAACCAGGTAACAGAAACCAAAAAGATTTCCATGGCCGTAGCCGACCTGGTCAAGGGTGCGGACGAGTCGTCAGAGAGTGCCCGTCAATTGGGCATGGCTCTGGATGCAGCTTCGCAAGCGGCTTTCAGTGCTGCCCAACGTACCGAAGAGATCGCCAATACCAGCGTTCAGGCTTCCTCGAATGCCAATCATGTCTCCCAGCAGAACACCGCCATCAGCACTTTTGCCAATGAGATCCAGGATGCGGTGCAAAAAACCAGTGCCGCTTCCGAACATGTGTTGAACGAGATGGAAAACAGTCAGATCAATACCCGATATTTAATAGGAGTGATTGCACACTTTCATTCTTTAAGCGATGTGGCACGTCAAATCAGCGTTGATCTTTTCAATTCTCAGACTGGCATGGATATTGGTCTGGAACCTTTTAATATCAGGCGCATGAAAGAAATTCATCTCAATCTCATGGGTCAATTGGCAAAAACGCTGTTTGGCAAAGGAGAATTGGATCCCAACGTAGTAGGTCAGGCAGATGTTTGTCCCATGGGGTGCATGCTGGCCGCTGAAACGACACTCCACCACTCTGCCAATTATCAACGCATCGTTGGCCTCCATGCCAGAGGACACACCATCGCCGCAGAAGTGGTCAACGCCATGGCCAAAGAACGACCCAAAGAGGCACAAGAGGCACTTCAAAGATTTCGTCAGATTGGGGAGTCGCTGTTTGCCGAGTTGAACCTGTTGTATCTCGATTCGGAGACCCTCAAACAGAGTGACGGCTATATTTTCTGGAATGGGGCGCGGCACGATACGGGTTGGGCTTCTCTCAATATCTTTCATGAGGGGATGGTGGAACGCATGAACCGCATCTATGTGGCCTTGCGCGACCAATTGGGGAATCAACAAATCGCTGTTCGTATCAATGAGATGCTGGCTTTTTGTGAACCACAATTTCTGGCAGAACAACAGGAAATGGCGCGACTGCATTGTCAGGAGCTGGAATCACATAAAAAGGAACATGATTTCTTTCGTTGGAAAACTTTGGATATTATGTCCCAATTTCATGAAGATGAATTTTCGATTCAATGGGATCTCTTGCATTTTCTGCATGTTTGGCTGGTTCGTCATGTCGCACGGATGGATATGCATTTGGGGCATTTCCTGATTGCACAGAAAAAATTGGATAAAAAAATAAGCATAAATATTTAATTTAGTATTTTTTGGGTGAGGTGAACGCAGTTGTGGTTGATGTCATGAATCTATGGGAGGATGAAGAGTCACACCTCCAAAGGGATCGGGTGGCTTGGTTGCTTCAGGAGTGGGATCTGCTGATTCTGGCTTTGGCCGAGTGGCGCGCGAATCTGGAGGGTTTTGGACCACTCCAGGCCGAAGAGGCGTTGCGGGTGCTGTTGGAAAGGCGGGCTGAATGGCAGGAGCAACGTAGGAAGGTACGACGTGAGGCGTTGGTGGAAGCCAAGGCGTTGGTTCGTCCTGACCCTGGTCCTTGGCGTTCTGCGGTTAGTGCCTACCGGCGGCGGCGGTTTGAGGGGGTATTGGCAGAAGCAGGAGAGGATTTCACGGCAGACAGCAAGGCGGCAGATCGTGAGATCATTCGTGAAGAGGCCTCCCATTCGGATGAGTTTTTTCTGCTGCCTTATTGGCATTATTTTGGTCGTTTGCACAAGGCTCTGGATCAATTGCGTCTCCAGAGGGAAACAACGGCCATCACCCGGATTCATGAATTTCATGCCTTGTTTCCGGCCAGGGAACGATTTCGGCATGTCACTTTGTTTTTGGGTCCAACCAATTCAGGCAAGACCTATCAGGCTTTGCAACGGCTGGCAGCAGCGGGGAATGGGATTTATCTGGCCCCGTTGCGTCTGTTGGCCTTGGAAGTGGCAGAAACATTGAACGAGTGGGGCGTTCCTTGCAATATGGTGACTGGCGAGGAACGAATTTATGTCGAGGGGGCGCGACATACGGCCTGTACGATTGAGATGTTGCCTTTGGGCAATCGGTATGACGTATGCGTTATTGATGAAGCCCAAATGTTGGGTGATTCGGATCGGGGGTGGGCATGGACGCAAGCCATTTTGGGAGTCCAGGCTGATGAAGTCTATCTTGTGGGTGCGCCAGAGAGTCAGCCTGTATTAGAAAAATTGTTGACTCTCACGGATGATCCCTATCAGGTGACTCATTTGGAACGTTTGGCTCCGTTGCAACTCATGCACAAACCGATCAAGAGTGTTCGGGATTTGCAGCCTGGTACGGCGATTATTTTGTTTTCCAGGTCGGCTGTGTTGGCCATGAAGGCAGAGATTGAACAGAAAACAGGTATGCAAACGGCAGTGTTGTATGGTGCCCTGCCTCCTGAGGTGCGACGGCGACAGGCTCATTTGTTCGCCAGTGGGGAGGCTTCTTTGTTGGTGGCCACGGATGCCATTGGGATGGGATTGAATCTGCCTATTCGGACGATATTGTTTGCCCAGGACAGCAAGTTTATCAATCGGGTGGAGCATGTTTTGACGCCCATGGAGGTGCGACAAATTGCTGGTCGGGCGGGTCGGTTTGGCAAGAACGAAGTGGGATTTGTTGGAACATACATGATTCCCATGCATCGTATAGCCGTTGCGTTTCGGACAGCACCCCATCCTGTTGCGCGTGCGCATCTGGCCCCCACTTTGGAACACCTGTTGGCCATTGCCTCATTGCGGGAGGAAAAGCAACCTGCACTGGCAAGGTTGTTCGCCATTTTTACCCAGACGGTCAAACCTGATCCTGAGGTGTATGATTTGGCGGATCTGGAGGATCAGATTGTTTTGGCCCGTATTACGGACCGTTACAAGACTTTGGATTTGGCTACGCGGTTTTCTTTGTCTGCGGCTCCAGTTCCGTTGCGGGAGAGCGTGGCGGTTGAGGCTTTTGAGACCATGACCACTACAGTCGCCCGTAACCGGGTACTCTCTTTGGCCAAGATCATGCCAGAGGATCGGGGGGGGCGAGGAGGTCGTCTGGCATTGTTGGAAACCTCCATGCGGATTGTTTCTTTGTATTGTTGGTTGCATTTTCGTTTTCCTCATCATTTTCCAGATCAGGAACAGGCCGAGATGCGACGGCGGGAGATCAATCGGGAAATCGGGTCGTTGTTGAAACGTGAAAAACGATTGGAGCGGATTTGTTTGGTTTGTGGCACTCTTTTGCCTGCACCCCATGATCATTCCATGTGTGATGGTTGTTGGACCGCTAAACAACAAACATTCAGGGGGCGACGAGGAATGGCGTGGCGTCATGGCAGGAATCGACACGGACGGTGAGGGGGGATGGGGAAAATGGTGGGGTTCAGGGGCGAAGTTTCAATCAATCCAATTGAACCGAAACCATTTCGTGATGTGAAGTGTTTTACTATTAGGGGTCCAGGGGGATTATCCCCCTGGTGGGGTCCAGGGGCGAGAGCCACTATCAATCAATTTAACCAATTGATATAAAAAACCATCCCGGCATAAGTGGAAGGCCGTTTTTGGGCGGGAGTCCCCATCAATCCAATGGTCAAACAGCCCCGCATTCAGTGAGAGGCCAAAAAAACATCTGGAGGCCAATGTAAAGAAGACATGCGTATTCTATATCGCCAGCACCATTTGAATCGTCTGACTGAGGTAGTGGAGGATGGAGAGTGTCGTTCACTAACTTTCAACACGCATTTGACCCAAAGTCGGATGTTGCTGGCTGATCCTGTTGAGTTGGTTCTTGGCTATTCGCGTTGTATGATGGCTGCGTTGTTGTTTGATGATGGGGTACTGCGCGACGGGCCGATGAAAATTCTGATGATCGGATTGGGTGGAGGATCATTAGTCAAATTTTTATTGCACCATTATCCAGGCTGCCGGATGGATGTAGTGGAAGAGGATCCCGCCATGCCTGCTTTGGCCAGGGAATTTTTTCATCTGCCGGATGATCCGCGTTTGACTCTTTATCTGGAGGATGGGGCGCGATTTTTGGAACGGGTGACGACAGGACAGGCGCATCGGTGCTATGATTTGCTGCTGGTGGATGCCTATGATCAGGAAGGCATGGCCCAGAGTGTTTACGCAGAGGCTTTTTTTACCAGGGCCTATTCTCTGTTGACGCGGACAGGGGTGATGGCTGTCAATTTGATACGTAGCGATGCGGCCCATTTTCGTCAATGCACGACGATCATGGGCAAGCAATTTCCAGAGGGAGCTTTGGAGATGGCTGTAGCTGGATCCAATAATGAAATTTATTTTGTTGGTCCTGGGATAGCTCTTTGGGAGGACCGACAGGAACTGGTTGTGCGGGCATGGGATCTTGAGTCGAGGTTGGAGATGAATTTTCCGGTCATGTTGCAAGATTTGGTGCGGGTGAAGAGGCCGACGAACTGGCGGCAGTGGTTTGGTTGGCAATAAACCCTGTGACGGGTTGAGGAGGTTGGAATGTTCAAGAAGCATAAAGGGTTGGTAGTTTTATTGGCCTGTATGGTGGGTGTTTTTGTTGGGCGGGGAGAGATTGTGCGGTTGTCTGCTCCGTTTTTGTCAGAATGGAATTGGGATCTGCGGAGCTGGGTGCTGGGGGAGGGGATGTCCCGGTTGGAAGAGCGCGTGGCGCGTTTGGAGGAGACCCAGCAAAAAACAGAACAGGCCCGTCTGGAGGAGACCCAGAAGAGAGCAGAGCAGATGCATTTGGAGGAGCTGCAAAACAAACTGGTGCAGGATCAGAATAATTCATTACTGGAGTTGCGCAGCAAGTTATTATCATTGGAAGGTCAAATCACTGAGAGAAACCCTATTGCTGAACGTTTGGCTGCGTTGGAAGCCCAAGGCCGGATGATGCGGATGGATAGTGGTGCCCTGTCAGCCAAGCAGGATGACAAGGAGTGGCGTTTGACGAATATTTTTGCCCGCACGCGGGAGTTTCGTCAGCGTGTGGAGTTTGCCAAGCCCTTTTCCGAGGTGCCACGGGTGGTCATGGGGATTGTGTTGATGGATTTTCAGGAAAAGATTCGTTTTCAAGCCAGTCCAGAGGCTATTGATTTGCGAGGTTTTACTGTTTTGTTTGAAACCCGTGCTGAGGAACGTCCCAAGGAGGTCCGGGTGGAGTGGTTGGCTTATGGATTATGATTTTGTTTAGACTCTTCATCTGGTGAAACTTCCTGGGGAGGCGGTGAACCGCCTCCCCAGACCCCTCCACCCTTTTTTATTAATTTTTTTTTAAATTTTTTTGATTTTTTCTGGAGGGGTGGTTACCGGGGAGTCGATAAAACGGTATGTGGCGGAGTTGATGGACAACTGTTCGATATGTACCATGGCCTGACTGGGTGATAGGCCGAAGATTTTGGTCAACCATTCGTAGACATGGGCATATTCGTTGCGCAGGTTGGTGGCAAAGATGCCTGGATCATCAGTGGCCAGACAGATTGGTGGGAGGAAATTATTTTCTTCGGTGTTGTCCAGTCCAAGCCATCGCCAGAGGTGGTGGTCTTTGTGCGAACGGTAAAAACTGATGCGGACATTGCTGGTGGGCATGGATTCGATGACAATTTCTTTTTGGTGCAATTTTTTGAGCATGATGGTTTGCATCCGGCGGAGGATGGCGGGTGAGAATCGTTGATCATTCAAATCGACAGCAAGCATCTTTTCTCCGCGTTCGGCGTATTCTTTCTGATGATATTTTAAATACAAATCAAAAGCGTCTTTCTTTTTTTTAGCCTTTTTAATCAACTGCCATTCATTATGTCCTTTATATTTATCGTATTCATTATTATCATTATCGTATTCATCATATTCATTGATATCCAGAAAATCCATTTTTTGACGAAAGGGATAACAGGCGATCAAGGGATCCAATTGACGCATTTTCCATGCGTCCAACAGGGTGGAGGGTAGGGGAAGGGAGTTGTTATTATTATCCAGAGTCGATGACAGGGGATTTGGGGTATAAATTTCACGTGTCAGGCGTTCAATGTCATCACGGATGGAGAGAGGTGCTTCGGGTTCCCCGTTATGTTCCTCGCTGAATAAAAATTGAATAAACAGCAGATTATCCAGCCATTCCTGTTTGGGGACCATGATGGTCGGCTGCATGGTCTCGATCCACAGTTCAGGTTTGATGCCCACGGCAGTGCCATGTCCGATGCGATTGCCCCGTTTGAGAGGCAAAAATTCCATGGCTTCGTAGATGGCGCGCATGCCGGAAATGAGATGGACAAAGTCCTCGCCGACATGAAAGGTAAAATGCTCGAATCCATGGCGTCGAAAGCGTCGATACACGGGGGCGAACACTTCAGGACCGGCATATCTTTCATTGTTGGCCGCATCGATGCCAGTCATGTGTTTGCGCAACAAAGAGGATTCGTCCCAAAGAGTGAGCAGGGAGCGGGCGGTTGTTTCCAGTTTGGTGCGTAATGCCTGATGTCGAACCCCGCTCCCCATTTTTTTGGCTGGTTCATCTGTTTTGATAAAATGAGCAACCAGACGCAAATCCATGGCTTTTGGATTTGGAATGGATGTCGTATTAAAAAGAGAGATGCGACCTGTTATGCCTTGGAATTGGGCATATCCAGTGAGAATGTCGGTCAGGAGTTTGACGTTGCCATCAAAAGTCTCTTTGGGGGAAAATCTTCCTTCAACATAATTGATATCATTGCCATTTTTCCCTGACAATTGACTGAATCGCTGGGCATAAGTTTTTTCTGAGCTGGATCGCATTTCATTATTGGCGAATTTTTCAAATTGATCAAAACCAAATTGTTCTTCCTGTTGCACCAGGAAACGATTGAAGAAACCCCATAATAATAAATAGAGGTGATAGGCGCGTATCAATGTTTTGTTTTGCTGGCCGAGAATATATCTGAAAACATGGATATGAAAGATCCCCTCCAGGACGGTTCCGGGGAGAGATTCGAAGGCTGAGTCCATACGAGAGAGGGGATGGCAACCAGGGATCAAGATGTCTGATTGAAAAAAGGGCAAGGAGGTCAGGTCACGCATTTGATCAAATTGTTGATCTAAGAATGGTACGCCCTGATAGATAAACAGAATCATGGCCTCCCGCAATCGGGCTGCCAGACGGAGACGGTCGTGGAAGTCACTGGGTTGGATGCCGGGTTCAATCTGGTCAAATTGTTCTTTGACGAGTTGCTTTTTCAGGGTGGCTTTTAATTCCTGATAGAACTGATTGGAATTTTCCAAAGCATGCAGCCACACTTGATCAGGTTCGGTGGTGCCGTTGAGATGCATGTGGAGTTCCATCAATTTTTTTTCGCGGATATGCCGTTCCAAATGGGGGATGTGGGGACTGGGCAGGGTGGTTGGAAAGAGGTTAGGAATGACATAGCTTTCCATGTAATCCAATATTTTCAGTTTATCCAATGCCGGTGCGCCAAATCGATCATGCAGGACGAAACAGACTAATGGCAATGCAGGAATCCGAGTCAGTATGCCTTGCCAGGGATCCATTTTTTTCGGTACGACAGAGACGCGGTTGCCAAAGATTTCCAGATATTCTTGTGTTACGCTATTGAACGTTGCCAACAAAAGCTCATTGATGTCATTGTTTTTTTGCTTCAATGCATGTTGGAGGTGATACTTATAGAAATGGTCAGGGCGTTGATGGTTGATAGTGCGTTCAGCCAGATGCAGGCGACGATGTATATCATCAAAGCCAGGTGTCACCCCTTTGAGATAATCACGCAAAGATTCTGTATCGGCAAAGAGTTGTCTTAGGATAATGAATGACATTTATTATCCGCGCAATCCAATATTTTTAATAATGTATGCAATTGCGGCGCGTTTGATTGCATTGTCTTTCGGTAATCTGACATAATTCCTCATAACTTGCAAAAATTGTATTGCAATATCATTTGCAATACTTTTTAAAGAATTATTACTTTCAAGAGTTGTCAAGGGTGTTTTTAACAATTGATTAATAATGCATGTATCTAAGTACTCACGATCTTCAGCGGTGAGTATGGAACTGGCATTAGGGCGTTTAGATGCTTGGCCAGGTTGCAATGAAGACGCAGCCGTTTGGATATCTGAGAGAGTGATGTTTTGGGGTTGAGTAGGTTTGGATGGCGTTGGAACATCCTGGGAAGGGGGGTCTGTCGATGGGTAGTTTTTAGGACCGCGTTTAATATTAATGAGAACTGAATTCAAAGGATCAAACAGATTATCAAAACAGGCTTCGCCATGATAAGAAGGTTTGAAATGTTTGAGTTCAATGTCGTTCTCGTTTATAATAATATCAAAAATATTAATTTGTTCTGGATCATAATCGGGATTGATATACAGACCCCATAGAGGGCATGAAGCAAGCCAGTAAAAAAATGGAACCTTTCCCTTTAATTCATGTGTATATTTTTTAGGTTGTGAAAGAATCATTCTAATGTTTTTGTAGAAATTATAATCAGAAGTTATTGCATTATCAAAATCCAAGTTTATACTATAACTAATTGCCTCCTCTATCAATATGGAATTCAAAAATGCAATGATTTGACGATGCAAGATATTGCCAAGATACAAATCTTCTGATTTGAATCGATCTTCCTGATTGTCCAGAGATTGTAAAAAGCGGATCCAGGATCTTGCCAATAGCATGACTGGCACGCCCTTGACTATTGGTTGTGAACACCATTTTTTTAATGCATCAAAAAAGATTTTTCCTTCTGAATCGTCTTGATGCGAAGTGACATCAGATTCTGATTCAGTTTCTGATTCGGTTTTTGTATCAGATTCTGATTCAGATTCTTCAATTTCTGTGCCATATGATTTCGCGCTCTCTAATGTCGTTGGTGGAGCAATATTGATAATTGATGAGATCCATTTGGCGGTAGTTAAAAGAGAAAAATGTTCATTATTTTCGCTTGCAGGTGTGTCAGAGAAATAAACAAATGCGCCGATGGTCGCAATTAATGGAAAAACAGAAAACAAAGCAATCCTGCTGTCATTTCTGTCCTTGCTTGTTGTAAGTGGACAATAAACAAAATATTTGTGCCAAGAGTCAATACCTTCGTACAAATCATCAATGCGATTGAAATAAGCTGCTTTATTGTCTATTAATTTTGAGTCTCTTGATGTGATTTTGATGAAAAACGATTTGGCATGTTTTTGGGTGCAGCTATTTGTAATCCAATTGGTAAGATCAGCAAGCGGCAACCCGAAAGGTATTTCGTATAGATTGGTTAATTGTTTTATGTTTTTTGTATTCCAAATCAACTTCTGACCTTTTTTTCCTCTGCTTGGGAGCATCAAGGAGACAATTCCTTTCTGAACTGTTTTTTTGCTCAAAATCAAGTAAATATAAATCATTGCCGAACGGGCTATGTTTATTGTGAATTCCCTGTGTTCAATGCCTATATATTTGACATAATCATGGATATTGAATGGAGTGTTCTTTTCTTCTGACAGCATGGAGTTGATGGCTTGTGTCAAGCCTACTTTGATAAAATATTCAAAATAAAGTTCTGGATGGTGCTTCATGAGATGAGCCAAAATGACCCCGATGGCAATCATTTGGCTATCCGTATCTGGGTCGTTAAAATCTGGTTTGAGACGGATACCACGCGTTAATGTATTGTTTTGAATAAGCCCAAGCACCAGAATTTCCAAGAGTTTTTTGTGATCTGGATTTTTCAGATCATGTGGTTTGAAACCTCCCTGGTATAATGGCACAAAGAAAAGATCGATGAGTCGATTATGAAAAGTAACCAAATTGACTTCATCGGCAGGGTTATTCAAAAATTCTGTAGATATGCGCAGCAGATTCAGATTCAATCTTACCGACTCTTTAAAAAAATGATTTTGAAACGATTTTTGATCATTATTATTATTTATATAAAAAACCTCCACAAATAAATTTTTTAAATATTCTTGAATTGTTAATTTTTCTTTTCCAAAATATATTTTGATTAGAAAAAAAATCAAGGATTCTTTTAATGTTTTCAGGTCAATGCGACGTTCAGGCTTTAAAACTTTCAAGACATATTCTTTCTCAAGATTATTGAGAATTTCAACATATTTATGACCTGTTTTGTTCTGTTCTTTTGGGCAAGCATCGGCACAATCAAATTTAATCAATTCAGAATTAAAATTTTTCAGTTGTTCTTGACGTACCATGATTGAATAAAGATTGATATCTCCAGAAATGATAGAAATTATTTGAGGAGTTGTCAAATATTTTCGTATCACCTCAAGCAAGGGCCAGCCTGATTTGCAATGCGTGTCTATATCATCAAAAGCAATTATAAATGCTTTCTTGCCAATTAATTTTAAACTCAAATGGACAAAACAGTAAAAATCATACGTTAAATCAATGCTGGATTGGGCATCCTTGATGGCTTTCTCCATGTTTTGTAATGGGTCGAGTGCGTTTTGCGTTTGAAATTGGTCCAATTGTTGTTCGTTCATGTCCATGGCACTCAAACCCTGTGCCAAGCGCGTGAAGGCAGACTTCCAATCGCGATATTCACCCCTTTGGGAAAATTCCCTTGATTCTCTTTTTTCAGATATGCAGGTTTTAGTTAATTCAGGCTGTTTGATATATTGATTTACTTTATTACAAATCAAGGAAATGATATGGCTGAACGCATACCCTTTTCTGTCCAACAGGGTTGGATCAATAATGTTGAGAGGTTCGATATGAACATATTCTTTTTCTTGTTTAATTATATGGAGTATGCTTAAAATAAAAGTTGTTTTTCCGCTACCTCGCGGTCCAGAGATCATAATGGTGTCGTGGTGGTGCGCAAGTGGCTGGCTGGAGTGCTTTTTTAGTGTATCAATAAAAGAATCAACTTTATTTACAGAATTTTGAACAAGGCGGAAAAAAGTCTCCATGGCTTCTTGTTGGATAATCTGTTCTTTGATCAATGCCTGAGCATCCCCAGGCAGGGTCAAGTCGATAATGATTTCTTTCTTTGTTGTCATGGTTCCAAGACCTTATATATATAATATTAATCGAGATTTTTGACAGAATACGGTGTTTTGCCCAAGGTGTGTGACCTGTTTTGTTTGCCAATCCTGGACTATATTACTGCTTCTCTGATTTGTTTGGCAAGTTTTTTTTGTTATTCAAGGCTGAATTTTTGGCGTTTTTTTGACAGATGGGATCATCAAACGCGCTATTGACATCTGTGACAGATGGGCAGAGTATGAGAACCAATTGGTTGACTGGAAATTGCGAGAACAAAGAGAAAATGATGCAAAAACATGGTAATCATACCCGTCACGCCCCGTCTGGTCCCCGGTTTGTCGTCGTTCTTTCCGATACGGATAACGATATCAAATCGGTCCAATACGCCCTCCAGATCGTTGGGGTGTGCGACAAAAACGGGGAGTGGCGCAAAAAAATCCGGGACATCCGGGTCATCCATACCGGCGACTGGCTCAACAAGCGTGATCCCTCTATCGAAATGCTGGATTATTTCCGAAAACTCGTTGACACGGTCCCTCGCAGTTGCGACCTGGTGATCCTCAACGGCAATCACGAACTGGAAATCCTGCAAAAAGCCGAAAAAGGGGTTTTCTCCCATTTGGGAGAGAAACGCTTGGCTTTTATTCGGAGTCGCGACCTGCTCCACGTCTTCGGCAAAACCTTGTTCCTGCATGGCTATCCCACTGTTCACCTGTTGCGTTTCATGCAGCAGATCAAAGACGAAAAAAAAGGCCTGAACCGTTTCAACGAACGCATCCGCAAGGCTTTCTATGAAGGAAGTCATGCCCTGTTTCGCAAAGAAGAGGGCAAGGTTCTGATGGGAAATATCAAACAAGCCAAACATTATTACCGCCAAACCTGTCATGACAACGAAATCCAGGGTGTCAAAATAAGCAAATTGCTAAAATCATTGGATATTCATACCGTGGTACACGGGCACAGCCCCAACATCCTGGTTCAAAAGGATAACGAATTCAAGTTTGAATTTCCTGGCATCCGTATTGTCAATAATGACAATCAACCTAAAACAAGCTTGTTGGGGGCCGCCATCGTGGATCTCAAGGGAGATGTCACTTTCTTGAATATTCGGGAGATGTATTGGGAGGGCGGCGAACAAAAATATAAAAAGAAAATCCGTCATATCTTGAACATTGATTGATCTGTAATGACCAGTCAAAAATATAAATCATTAAATATCGATCAATCCAGCAACTTTTTGAACTTCTCGTTCGGAGAACAACGCAACAAACGGTCAATAATTTTCTTAAAGGTGTCTGGATCGGTTTCGCGGTTCGTCAGAGCCGCTAATATTTTTGCCATGACTTCAGTTCTCTTGATGGTGCTTTCATAAGGATGTTCGTAGAGCAAGCCAGAAATGGCCTCCAAATAGCCCACCATGCCCCCTTGCAGACTTTGTACATGATATCGTGAGGAAAATTTCTGTTGCAGATACTTGCTTCCATCCCCTTTGCTGCAATACAACAACAAGGTTCGATGCGATAAATTGGCCTCAAACCGTTTTTCGAACTCCTTGGTTCGTTCCACAAGATCCAGAATGTATACCCTTTTTGAACCTGGTATGGCAGGATCTTTTTTGCTTCCTCCACGCAGATCTATCACTATGGGGGCCGTTGGATTGGTCAGAAACGCTTCAAGTGACATTTCGTTTTTTTTTCTATAAAAAAACATATTAAAGTTCCATTTGGCGTAGTGTCAACATGCTTTGAGAAAATTGGCTTGACTTTTTGGCGGAAACAGATTATCTTTCTGTCTCTTGCAACAGTAAACAAAAGTCAAAAACTTACTGTTTGATTGTTTGGCTGAACAAAAATCAACATTTAATGAAAGGCAAAAGAATGAACAATGATCTGATTGTGTTTCTGAATAAAATACCTTTTTTTAAGGCATTCACGGATGCAGAAAAAAAACGGTTACTGGAAATGCCACATTTTTTTTCCAAGTATGCCGCTGGTGAGCATCTTATTCGGGAAAACAGAAAGGAAGACTATGCCCTGTTCGTCATGCTCAAAGGATCTGCGCGTGTCACCAAGAATGCCAATCCAGATGTGGTACTCGATCAGATGGTGCCAGGCTGCGTTTTTGGTGAAATTTCATTCCTTATCCAGAAACCAAGAACAACCAACGTTATCGCTAATGAAGAGGTTTTTTGTTTTATTGTTAAAAATAATGATGTTGATGAACTCCCTTTGCATTTGCAAATCAAAATCAAGGATTGTTTGATAGAATTGCTCGTCAAACGGCTGGATCGGGTAAACAACTTGGCGTTGTAATCGTTGGATGCTCGTTTATAATTCAAAATAGTCAGACTGTGCGAGGTCATGAGTGACACTTTGTGCTTACACCAACCTGCGTAACGTCTCCAGAAACGCTTGCTGATCAAAAGTCGGCTTGGTGATATAGGCGTTGGCTCCCGCTTCCAAGCCCCGACGCAAGTCCTCGTCCGAAGAAAGCGATGTGACCAGAATAATCGGAAGTTCCCGATAAGATGCATTTTGTCGAATCCTGGCCGTCAAACCCAAACCATCCAGATTGGGCATTTGGATATCAGAAACCACAGCGTCAAATGAATATTGTCCCAGTTTGTTGAACGCATCCGCCCCATCCACAGCCACCACCACCTCATAACCAGCACCCTCCAGAATCCGTTTTTCCTGAATGCGCGTGGTGATGGAATCTTCGGCCAGCAAAATGATTTTTCTGCTCGTTTTTTCGATACCATCCTCTCCGGTTGCAACGGGTGCATTCACCATGCCCATGGATCCCCCCTGTTTTTGCACTGTCTTGATCAGGTCTGACGGATTCAAAACCATGCAAACCTCACCAGAACCAAGTATCGTGGCCCCGGCACTATTCCTCACCCGCGAAAGAATGCCACCATGCGGTTTCATTACCACTTCCAACTCGTCCACCACAGCATCCACAAAAACCCCCATCCACTCCTCTCCAACCGTCAGAATGATACAAGGCCAAGGCGGCGCGCTACGCTCACGGGATTTCACCGCAATACCCAACACATCTGACAGATGGACCACCGATACCGGGGCACCATTGACCACAATCGCATCCTGTCCCTCAATCGAAAAAATCGCATCAGGATTCACCCGTCGCACGCTGTGGACATAATCCAAAGGAATGGCATACGGTTGATCCCCTACATTCACGATGAAAACCGGTGTGGTGGCCAAGGTGATCGGCAAACGTATGGTGAAACAACTTCCCTTGCCAGCATCCGATACGGCTTGGACCGAACCTTTCAGACGCTCCACATTGGCTCGCACCACATCCAATCCCACTCCACGACCTGAAACATCAGTCACCATGGCACTGGTTGAAAAACCGGACTGAAATATCAAGGAAATCAGTTGGGCATCGGTCAAGTTGCCCAGTTCCCCTTCGGTCACCAGACGTTGTTTGAGTGCGCTACGCTTGATTGCCGCCAAATCCAGACCACGACCATCATCACTCACTTCAATGACAACATGGGTGGCCGTGCGAAAAGCTCTCATCCGAATCGTGCCTTCCGCTGGCTTGCCATGGGCGATTCGTTCCTGCGTACTCTCCTGACCATGATCCACGGCATTGCGTACCAAATGGATCAAAGGACTTTTCATCTCCTCGATAATCCGTTTGTCTGCCGTGGTCTCTCCTCCTTCAATAACCAAAGTGACCTGTTTGGACTGCTGTCGCGCCAAGTCTCTCACCATCCTGGGGAACAACGAAAACAAAGTAAATAGTGGCAACAATCGCAAATTATGGATCCCTTCCTCCAGTTCTCTGGCTACCCCATCCAGAGCCACTTCGTCGGCAAAAATCCCGTTGCGCAGTTCATGCAATCGTAAACCCAATGGTTCCAGGCGTGCATCATTCCCGGTGCTTGTTCTGCACATCTGGCGGGCCGCATCTTCCCACCAGGCAATGGTCTCTTCGATTTCATTCAGGCGGCGTTTGACCCGCGTCCGCACCACCGTCAATTCTCCAACCAGATTCAACAGTTGATCCAACTTGGAAGAATCAACACGAATGACAGATGTGCTGGATGCATCCACAGCCACTGGCTTGGTGTCCGCTGCCGACCCAACCTGTGGTTCATGTACCTCCGATTTTTTGGGGTCGGATGGTGGTTCAATTGACGGCAAGGATTCATTCAATCGTGGCTCTGGGTCGGTAACCGGTTCAAGAAGCGGAACTTGTGCGACCGGTCGTGATTCTGGTTGGATTGCCAATTGGGGCAGCGGCAATGATTCAAACAATTGTGGCTCTGGATCGATTACCGGTGCGGGCATTGGCACAGGTGCAACCGGTCGTGACTCTGGTTGGGGTGCCTGGGGAACAGGCAAAGAAACAACCGGTCGTGGTTCTGGTTCGGTTACAGGTGCGGGCTGAAGTTGTTCCGTAAGGATTGGCTTGGCCTCGATCATTGGGTCTGCTGACGCAATGGCGTTCTTCCCAGGCAGGATGGGGGCTGTGGCACTCGGTTCAACAGGAGAATTATCTTGTACCATCAAGCGTTGCAAGGCCTCAAACAAAGAAACCCCTGAACTCTCGCCGGTCACAGATTCACGTACCATGGCCCGAATGTCATCCAAACCACGGGTCAAACGATCCACCAGCTCTGGACTGAATTGCAGAGTACCTTGCCGACAAGCCGTTCCCAGAATGTCTTCCAGACGGTGGGAGAGGGTCTCCACCGATTCCACTCCCAACATCCGAGCCGCCCCCTTCAAGCTGTGGGCCTCTCGAAAGAGTTCTTTAAGAACTTCTGGATTGTTCGCGTGTTTTTCCAATTGCAAAAAACCATCATCCAGCTTTTGGAGATGTTCCTCGCTTTCGGCTTCGAACAGTTTTCGCAACTCCTCGTCTTCGATCATGCTCCCTCTTTCATCCTTGGCAGGGTTGGTTTACAAAAGAGAAAAATTGCGCAGGACTGTAGACAGTTTTGGGTCGTCTTTGGCCCACTCTCGTAACGTAAGGAGAACTTGATTTAACATGTTGGTATTTTCCTGAACCAGTGTCCGATTAATATGGATATCTTTGGTGTTTTGGACGATACGTTCTTCCAATGGTTTCAGCATGGTGCGGCGGTCCCATAAAATGAAACCAATAAAAGCGATCATGACGCTCAGTAAAGATCCAAACAAGGTCAAAACCAAGTGATTGAGATCGTCAATCCGTTTTCCAAGCGATACGTTGAGATCGTCAATCCGTTTTCCAAGCGATACGTTGAGATCGTCAATCCGTTTTCCAAGCGACACGTTTATATCGTCAATTCGTTTTCCAAGCGATAAATTGACCTCTTCAATGCGTTTATTAATATCGTCGAAGCGTTTATTGTTATCATCAAAACGTTTATTGATGTCTTCAAAGCGTTTATTGATGTCTTCAAAGCGTTTGTTGCTATCATCAAAGCGTCTATTGATATCATCAAAACGTTTATTGATATCCTCAAAGCGTTGATTGAATTTATCTTGGCCCGCCTTGATCAGGACAAGTTCCTGAATGATCTCCCTGTCACTGATACGGGGCGCAACATCAATGGCATTGGCCTTCTCCATCCAAAACATCATGGCAACGGTTGACAGAGTCAGGAAACGAAACAACTTCAATGGCCGTGGCTCAACTCTCATGAGGATCATCAGAACGGTCTCCTTATGCAGGATATGATGCCCTTCGGGCAAAAAGTCAAAGGCAAAACCCTGGGGGATGAATCCCCCAGACCCCCTCTTTTTTTTTAATAATTTTCAAAAAAAATAAAAAAAAATAAATAAAAAAAAGGGTGGTGGGGATTGGGGAGCGGTTCACCGCCCCCCAAGGTCTTTTTTGTCTTTCACACCAAATCTTTGAGGATCCTGGCAGCGTCGTTCAAAGTCTGAATGCCAAGTTTGACCTGGGAAATGCCAGTGGCATTCTCCCTGGCACCGGTATTGATGGATTGCATGGCCTCCACCACCTGCCGGACCGCAACTGCTTGTTGTCGTACATTCATGGAAATCTGTTGCGATCCTTCGGCAGTGGCTGTGATGGCCTCTGAAACTGCCTGAAAAGCCTCGGCTGTTTTCCGGGTGATGGCGATCCCAGATATCATGGTTTTGCTGCCCTCTTCGGTTGTCATGACAGTGGCATTGGTGGCTTTTTGAATCTCTCCCACCAACCCGTTGATGCGACCAGCCGAACGTTTGCTTTCATCAGCCAGTTTGCGGGTTTCCACCGCCAATACGGAAAATCCTTTGCCATGCTCCCCGGCCCGCACGGCCTCGACAGCGGCGTTCATGGCCAACATTTTGGTTTCATTGGCAAAATCAGACACCAAACCGGTGATGTCTCGAATCTGGTTGGTCTGCTCGCTCAATCGCAGGATTTGCTGGGCAATGGCTTCCACTTTCTCCTTGGCCCCTTCCATGCTGACCAGAGTCTCAACCACCCGTTCCATGCCCTGTTGGGTCAATTCCAAAGCCATTTTGGCACCATTGGCAGCGGAATCGGCCTGTTCCGACGATTGCCTGGCAGAAGCCCCCAACTCTTCCATGGTGGTATTGGTCTCGTTGACCGCAGCAGACTGCTGGGCAGCCACCCGCTCTTGCTGATTGATGCTGGCGGCAATCTGGGTGGCCGATGAGTTGATGACATTCACCGCATTGGTCAACGGCACGCTGATGGAACGCGCAAAATACCACCCCACCAAAACCACCGCCACGGTGAGAATCAAACCAAGGATCAAGACAGCCTGATTCAAGGTATGCATTTCGGCAAAGGCGTCATCCACATCCCAGGTGCTGATAATCGCCCAGTTCAAACCGGGAAGCTGCTCCAGGGGACTGTAACTTATCAACTCCGACTTGCCTGTGGAACCCATCTTCACGGCACTACCCGTCTCTCCATTGAGGGCTTTTTCAATCCATTCATCCGATTTTTTCTGTCCGATTCTGCCTTCTTTGACCGACCGATTGCTGCGGTAAGCAGATACACCATTCAATCGGCCCACCAGATAAGTTTCTTCGGAATCACTCATGCCGGCCCGTTCTTTCATCAACTTGTCAACTGGTTCAGTCGGCAGTTGCAACGCAATCACACCAAGAAAGACCCCATCTTTCTGGATTGGTGCCCCCATGAATGCTGCATACTCGCCCTTGGATGGGGCATAGGGCATGAAATCCTGAATGGCTACCCCCTGTTTGGCTTTGGCGAACAGCAAACCCAGAGGACTCTCTTTCATGGCCCCATGCACCAGATTTTCACCCAGATCAGATTCTTTGGCCACAGAGAAAACCACATGGCCATCTTCATCAATCAACAACAGGTCATGATATCCACTGTATCCAATACGTTTTTCCAGCCATGAGACCAGCTTTGGATTAGCCGCCGCCACCCACTCTGGAGTCCCGATTTTTTTGTTTGTCTTGGCAAATGTGTGAAAAATTTCATGAAACGATTCCAAGGACAACATAATGTTTGGGTTTACTGCAAGAACCGCAATGTCATTTCTGCGCTCTTTGAAATAAAGTATCAGCTGGTCTTCCAGCAAGCTTCTGGCCACCATCAGTTTATCAAAAGATTTTTTGCGCAACGCATCCCCGGCTTGGTTGTTGATCACCAGACTGATCAATAGCAAAGGGAGCAAGCCAAGCAACAAAAACAATCCGATCAACTTGACCGACAGTCTCAATTTCATTTTTTTATTATCTCCTGAATAATTTATACCGTTTCGTGTACAAGCAGTTCTTTGCTATGCAAAATGGCCTCCAGATTGAGGATGCCCAGCATGATTTCGCCATGCAAGGACTCATAGGAGACCGTTCCCAATAAATGTTCTTTTTTCAACCCACTGGCCGACACCGGAACCCTGACGATGGCATCCGGTCGTCGGTGAATCACATCCACCACGTCATGTACCAAAATTCCGACGGTCAAATGGTCCACTCTGGCCACCATGACTTTGCCTGGCTTGACTTTGGAATCAACAGGCAAATGCAAAATCCGCGTCAAATCCACCAGGGTTAAAATATCGCCACGCAAATTCATGCAACCGGTAATATGATCGGGACAACATGGAATGGGGGTGACTTGGCGCAACTGGGCAAATCCCTGCACACGGGTCAAATCAACCCCGAAACATTCCCCATGCAATTGCACCACAGTCAAAGGTATCATGCCATCCGCCTCTCCCATCTCCAGGGAATTCATCAGGCGTTGCGCCCGCGCATGCAATACCAACCGCTCTTCTGGAGTGGCACCAGGATTGAAGATCCGTTGTGCAGTCAGGATTTCATGATCGAATTCATGGCCATCAGACGGAAGTGTCTTTGTATCCACAGGAAAGGCGTGGAGCAGGTGTTCGGGGTTCAGGAGCATGACCATCTCCTCACCGACCTTGGCCACTGCGGTTACGAAACGATAACGCTTGGCATCATGTTCCTCGAAATGGGGCACCTCTTCGATTGCACCAGGGAGCAGTTCTCGTACCTCCCGAACATCATTGATGATGATACCCATGGGCATTCCCTGCCATTCCAGGATCACGATGGCATCGGTGAGCGCGTAATCCGCAGTGGAGAGGCGTCCCATGCGGATGTTCAAATCCACCACCGGAACCACACGGCCACGCAGATTGATCACACCCACGATGAAAGCCGGGGCATCCTCCATGGGCACAATTTCTGGCAAACGCACCAGTTCCTGCACCAATAAGCTCTCCACACCGTATAATTTGCCTGTAATTTCGAAAATCAGACAATCACGTTTTTCTTTTATTGAAACCATGGGGCAAACTCGTTTAAATTGAACGATGATCGTGCAACCATTTATTGCTGTGTATTGTGGGGATTTTTTAAAAAAATTTCAATGGAAAACAGTCACTCTTTTTTCACACTTCGGCCTCCTGGGAGAGAAAATTGGATGAGGAAGTATTTAATCGTGTTTTAATGGTCGCTTTTCATTATCCTCCTGCCCAGGCAAGTGGAACTCAACGCGCGTTGAGTTTTTCTTGCGATCTGCCGGAGTTTGGTTGGGAACCCATGATCTTGTCCGCCCATCCACGGGCCTATGACAAAATCGATCCTGGACAGTTGGAAGAGATACCACCCGACCTGTTGGTCCATCGTGCCTTTGCCTTGGACGCAGCCCGGCATCTGGCCATCCGGGGGCGTTATTTTCGTCTGACCGCCACGCCCGACCGTTGGTCGAGTTGGTTTTTGGGGGGAGTCCCAGCCGGACTTCAATGGATACGCCGTTACCGACCCAAGGTGATCTGGACCACCTATCCCGTGCCTACAGCCTTGCTGATCGGTCATGCCCTGCATCGGTTGAGTGGGTTGCCCTGGGTGGTTGATTTGCGGGATCCATTGGTATCGGGTCAGCATCCCCATGACCCTGGTTTAAAATCAACCTTTCGCACAATCGAACGGAATTCCGTGCATCGTTGCACCCGGATTGTGGTCAGTACACCTGGACTTCAGCGATTTCTCGCCGCCCGCTATCCTGAACTCCCGCCAGAAAAATGGTTGGTCCTGCCCAATGGCTATGACGAAAAAAGTTTTCGACGCTATACCTCCTTGTCTGGCGTGCGACACCCTTCTGAGGGCGTCTTGACACTGGTACACAGTGGAACCCTCTATACGGGAGCAGATGAACGTAATCCAGGGCCTTTTTTGCATGCCCTGGCCCTGTTGCGTGACCAGGGTCTGATTGGCTCAGCAGATGAAAACGGCCCGGAAAAAATCGGTCTGCGTATTATTTTACGTGCCACCGGCCACGATGCTGTCATCAATGCCATGATCAAAAAACGTGGTTTGACCGACATCGTGGTCACAGCACCCCTTCTTCCCTATCAACAAGCCATTGCGGAAATCTTTCAAGTGGATGGCCTGCTGTTGTTCCAGGGAGAAGGTTTTAATCATCTTATTCCAGCCAAATTGTTCGAATACTTGCGTACATTTCGTCCGATTTTCGCCTTGATCGGAGAACAAGGCGATTCTGCGCAGATCTTGCGGCAGGCTGGCATCCAAACCTGCGCCCCCCTGGAAAAGGTTGCGGCCATTCTTCCGGTATTCAAGCAATTCCTGCTCCAGATTCGAACCGGGCAGGTCAACCTCCCCAACAAAGAAATCGTTGCCAACTACTCCCGTCGCGTACAAACCAAACGGTTGGCGGAACTGTTCGATTCCATGACAAAAGAGAATCACCATGCATGACACTCCAGACCATCCCCCTGTGCTGACCCCGCGTCCTATTCTGGACCATGATTTGGATCGTATCGCACTGTTTTTTCAAACGCACCTCAACCCAAACCTCTCCCTGGCTGCCTGGAAAAATGCTTTTTGTCAGCCATGGCTGGAGGATGCACCCAATCATGGCTTCATGTTTTTGGATCAGGAGCGTGTGGTTGGGGCGTTCGGTGCCCTTTATTCCGAGCAGATCATTCGTGGACAAAAAGAGCGATTCTGTAATCCCAACAGTTGGATTGTTTTGAAACCCTATCGCCATCAGAGTTTGAATTTGTTTCAGGCGTTGCTGGAACAAAAAGGGTTTCATTTTTCGACGCTTACTTCCAATAAGAGTGTTACGAGAATCTGTCAGTTTAAGCAGTTTAAATTCATGAACAACCAGATGATTGTCATTCCGAATCTCCCGTTGCCTGTGGCATTAAAAAGTAAAGTAATTATAGATCGCCAGGAGGCGATATCTCTTCTGCCGTCTGATTCTGCTCTGGATTATCGTCGCCATCGGGTTTTCCCTTGGCTGGGCCAAGTGGCACTTGGACAATCCGGGTCTTATTGTCATGTGGTTTTCAAGCGCAAAAAATGGAAGCGAATGCCTGCTGTCGTGTTGCTTCATATCAGTGACCCAGAGATGTTTTTGCGCCATTATCCGGCATTGGGAAGGTATTTGCTGTGGCATTACGGGGTCACCACGATTCATATACCTGCCCGTTTTCTGCCTTCTGCGCCTGCCGGGTCCTTTACCATGGTGGATACGCAACCCCGCATGTTCCTTTCAGACCGATTGACAGAGCGGGATTTTACCTTTCTGTACACGGAAGTTGTTGCCCTGGACCTGACGCTTTGATGAGCGCATGGCATGATTGATCAACCATGGTATCCAACCTCGGATTGATTTATACTGTGTGGCTACCGGATTTCATCATTATTCAGTTTGACCTGAGGCAAGCGATGTCAGATCCCACCGACAGATATGATCCATGCGTTGTCAAATCCTTGCTGCTGGTTTGCGGCATTCTGGGTTTCCTGGCATGGGACAGACATGTTCACGCTGATTCCGCAGTGAATCCACCCATCATCAACACGTCCCCCATCCCCATCCAACCGGATCCCCCACCGGCTTTTACTTTCAACTACTCCTGGGATGTCAAACAGAACCCTGGGGTGTTCCGCTATGACCCGGTTCTCCCCCAGACAGATCTGCAAACCTGGACTGGAACTCCGAATGTGGTGGTCAAAACGTCACATTTCACCCATGTTTCGGAACAGTCGGCAGGTGCTGTTGGTTCAGATGCCCCGTCCTTGCCCCCTGTGATCGTACCAGCCAACCCGCCGACTCTTGTTTATGATCTTTCAAGCGATGGTGTCGTGACACAAAAATCCGGCGATGCAGCACCTTGAAATCAAATAAAAATGGTTGGGATCCAGAGGCCATTTTCCTGTTGTCAGTTCTTTATTACGATAACGGGATAAATGATTGGGTAGGGTCTGGCAACGGATCCCTCTTGTGAGGTTCATCATAAGGAGTCTTGACTGTTGGTCCGAAGTGCATCATTTTCCTTCGCTGTCACACATCCATTCACTGCGCAGGAGAAACATTGTGAATAATGCGTCATTGGAAGCCGTTGTTGACCCGGACAAGGTGCAAGGTTGGATCAACCAAATCGGGTTTGATTCCTCAGCCGCCGTGCCTTTGTTGCAAGCCATACAAACAGAATACGGTTACTTGCCCCGCAAGGCCATGAACATCGTGGTTGAGAAGACCCAAATCAATGCCAGCCAACTGTTTGGCGTGGCCACCTTCTACGCCCAGTTCCGTCTCAAGCCTGTGGGACGCCATATGATCAAGGTCTGTCACGGCACAGCCTGTCACGTCCAGGGAGCAGATCGCCTCAACACCTCTTTACGCCATGCCTTGGGAATCGAAGACCCGCAACAGGATACATCCAACACCGGGGCTTATACCATCGAAAACGTGGCCTGCATCGGTTGTTGCAGTCTCGCTCCGGTCATGGTGATTGATGGACAGGCTTTCCCAAATCTCAAAGGGGCGGATGCCCAGCGTCAACTCTTCAAGCACGCCCGCGAACATAACGAAATTCTGGCAGGGCAAGAGGCCGACTCGGAAACCCAGGCAGATCCCAATACCTAAGGAGTAGCGTTCATGAGTGTTGATCAATGGATCGTGACCGTTGGTGAGGGAACCTGCGGCATTGCCGCCGGTGCCAGGGAAGTCACGGAATTGCTGAAAAAACGATTTCCAGAGGCTTTATTCAAAAGCGTCGGCTGTTTGGGCATGTGTCATCGCGAAGTGATGGTGGAAATGACCGATCCCACCGGGAAAAGCTTTCTTTGGGGCAACCTCACTAAAAAAAATATTCCCAAGGTGGTGCAGTTCCATCGGGGTGCCGGAGTTTTGCCTGCCAACCTGCTGATCCGCTCCAGCGACGACCCGGATGCCCCTGGAGGAAAATATCTCTCCAATCAAACCCGGATCGCCCTGCGCAATGTGGGACAATTGAATCCAACCTCTCTGGAGCAGTATCGGACCAGGGGCGGTTATGCCGCCATCGAGAAGATCATTCATTCCGGCATGACCCCGGAAGCTGTCATTGAGCAAGTCAAAATTTCCAAAATCCGTGGCCGGGGTGGGGCAGGATTTCCCACAGCCATCAAGTGGGGGTTTGCCCGTGGTGCGCCAGGAGAGGTCAAATATTTGGTGTGCAACGGCGATGAAGGGGATCCAGGCGCATTCATGGACCGTTCCCTCCTGGAAGGGGATCCTCACAGCGTGTTGGAAGGGATGTTGATTGCTGCTTATGCCATTGGTGCTTCCAAAGGATATGCTTACATCCGCGCCGAATACCCTCTGGCTGTGCACTATTTTGGGCTGGCCCTCCAGGATGCCCGTGCAGCCGGTTATTTGGGTCATGATATCCTGGGATCGAGCTTTCACTTTGACATCAAAATCAAAGAAGGTGCCGGGGCCTTTGTCTGTGGCGAAGAGACCGCCTTGATGGCTTCCATCGAAGGCGAACGGGGCATGCCGCGCATTCGCCCTCCGTTTCCCGCCATCAAGGGGCTGTTCGGCAACCCCACCATCATCAATAACGTGGAGACCCTGGCCAATCTGCCTTGGATCATCAATCAAGGGGGGGCCGCATACGCCGCCATCGGCACGGAAAAAAGCTCCGGGACCAAAGTGTTCGCCTTGGCTGGTGCCATTGCACGGGGCGGTTTGGTGGAAGTCCCCATGGGCGTGACCATCCGTCATGTCCTGGAAGAGATTGGCGGCGGATCAGCCTCCAAACGTCCCTTGAAAGCCGTCCAGTTGGGCGGTCCAAGTGGCGGATGCATCCCGGAACACCTGTTCGACACTCCAATCGAATACGAAGCCATCAATGCTACCGGCGCGATCATGGGGTCTGGTGGCATGGTGGTCATGGACTCCAAATCCTGCATGGTGGATCTGGCTCGTTATTTCCTGGAGTTCACCCAGAATGAATCCTGCGGCAAGTGTACGTTTTGTCGCATCGGCACCTTGCGCATGAAGGAAATTCTCACCCGGATCTGCGAGGGCCAAGGAACCATGCAGGATATCGAAATCCTGGAGGAACTGGCACCTCGCATCAAGACAGCGACGTTGTGCGGCTTGGGACAGACTGCCCCCAATCCAGTCCTGACGACGCTCAACTATTTCCGCGACGAATACATCGCTCATGTGCAGGAGAAACGGTGTCCAGGAGGAGTGTGCAAGGGTTTGATTACACACACCATTCTCAACGACAAGTGTTCCGGGTGTTCCATCTGTGAACGCTATTGTCCCGTGAAAGCCATTACCGGCACCTTGAAGCAACCAGAGAGCTGGGTTATTAACCAGCAGGTATGTATCAACTGCGGCATGTGCGTGGAGGTTTGCAACCCCGACGCCATTCTTGCGGCCTAACCAAAGTGAGCATGCCATGAGCGATAATATCACGATCACCCTGAATGGTCGCACGGTTGAAACCCGTCCCGACGTCACCATCCGCGAAGTTGCCGAAGCCCAGGGTTTGCATATTCCAACCTTCTGCCACGATGATCGGCTCAAACCCTTTGCCTCCTGTTTTCTGTGTGTGGTGGAAGTGGAAAAGGCCAGAGGATTGCTTCCGGCCTGTTCCACGCGCGTGGCACCGGGCATGGTCATTCAGACCGACAGCGCGGAAGTCAACAAAAGCCGACGCATGGCCCTGGATCTGTTGCTTTCCGACCATGTTGGGGACTGCATTGCTCCCTGCGAGGCCACCTGTCCGGCTGGAGTGGATATTCAAGGTTATGTTGCCCGCATTGCCAACGGCGATTTTGATGCGGCGGTGCGTTTGATCAAGCAGCGCAATCCTTTGCCTGTCATCTGTGGCCGCATCTGTCCTCATCCGTGCGAATCCCAATGCCGTCGCAATCTGGTGGATGAACCGATTGCCATCAATCCCCTGAAACGGTTTGCCTCCGAATACGACCTCACGCATGGTCCGTTCACGCCCAAGCCAGGTATTGAAACCGGCAAACGGGTCGCCATCATTGGCGGGGGTCCGGCGGGATTGTCGGCTGCCAATTTTTTGCGTCAGGCCGGACACGGCGTGGAGATTTTCGAGGCCCTGCCTGCCTTGGGTGGCATGGCCCGTTATGGGATCCCCCGTTTTCGCATGCCGTGGGATGTCATGGACAAAGAGATCAAGGTCATTCTGGATCAAGGCGTCACGGTCCATTATAATCAACGGTTGGGACGGGATTTCACTCTGGCCGATTTGAAAGCCCGTGGTTATGACGCCATTCTGCTTGCCATTGGCGCGCATCGGGCCAAACCCATGCAGGTTCCGAATGAAAATGTCCCTGGTGTGCTGGGTGGAGTGGATTTTCTGCGCAAGGTGGTTCTTGGTGAACCTGTCGAGACTGGGCGTCGGGTGGCGGTGATCGGCGGTGGGGATACGGCCATGGATTGCGCCCGTGTGGCTCTCCGACTGGGGGCGCACGTGACCCTGCTTTATCGGCGCACCCAGGCGGAAATGCCGGCCTTGCCCGTGGAACAGGAAGAAACCCATGAGGAAGGCGTGGAGTTCCGTTTTCTGACCGCGCCCGTGGAAGTCCTGCTGGAACAGGGGCGGGCCAAAGGGTTGCGGGTCATCACCATGGCCTTGGGAGAACCGGATGCCTCTGGTCGTCGCCGTCCAGTGCCTTTGAAGGGGAGCGAAGAGGATTTGGAGTTTGATCTGATCATTCCCGCGATTGGTCAGGATCCAGATTTGTCATGCATCGATGGCGAGGCTGAAAAGCCGCAAACCACCCGCTGGCAGACTTTTGTGTACGATGAAAAAACCCAGACCACCAGCATGCAGGGGGTGTTTACTGCTGGCGACTGTGCCTTTGGACCTGACATCCTGATCCGTGCCGTGGCCGAGGGACGCCGGGCAGCATTGGCCATGGATCTGTATTTGCGTGGCGCGGATGTCAAATTGATCCAACCCTATGCCATTTCCAGGGGTCGCCTGGAGGATTTGGACCGGGCCGATTTCGCCCCGCGCTATGTTCACAAGAAACGCGCCTTGGAGACCACCCATCCCCCGGCTCAACGACTGGCCAGGGATGGCTGGGCACCGATCAATGTTGGGTTGGATCAGGTGCAGGCCATGGCCGAGGCGACCCGTTGTATTGAATGCGGATGCACTGCCCGTTTCGATTGTGACTTGCGTCATTACGCGACCCATTATCAAGCCAGCGAGAAACGGTTATCTGGCAATAAACGGGATTATCTTCCAGATACGCGCCATCCGCTGATTCGCATTGAGTCAGACAAGTGCATCACCTGTGGTTCTTGCGTGCGGGTCTGTTCCGAAGTCAGAACCATCAATGCGTTGGCATTCATCAATCGTGGTTTTGTCACCCGTATTGGACCCAATTTCGATGATCCTCTGCAAGAAACGGGTTGCGATGCCTGTGGCATGTGCATAGACCTCTGCCCCACAGGCACCCTCTCTCCCAATACCGGGAAAGAGGCCGGGCCTTGGCAGTGGGAGTCGATTCATACCACCTGCACCAGTTGCAGCCGTGGTTGCGGCTTGGCGGTTCACTTGGCGGAAGAGCGCGTTGTCAAGGTGAGTTCCATTGATGGTGATCCGGTCAATGGAGCGATCATTTGTGCCGAAGGTCGTTTCAGGCATCAAGCAGTGCGCAACCTCAATCAGGTCAATGATCCGGCCATGTTGACTGCTGCCCGTTCCATGTTGGCTGGTGCGGGTAAAAAGGCGGTGGTGGTCTCTGGCAGGCTGACGGTCGAGGCGAGTTATAGTGCTGCCAGACTGGCGCGCCATTATAACGCAGACTTTTATTTTGCTGCCGGGAGTGCCATTCAGGATGCGGTCAAACCATACGGCAAAATCCGGGGGGAGGCCAATGTCGCTGTGTTGACCCGATTGGGAGCCAAACCGTGGCAGCCAACAGAGGTTGACTGTTTGGTTTTGGTAAACACCTCGGTTGAGACGCTTGATAACAACAAGATTATTTACATCGGTGTCGGCAGGCCAAACAGTCGGGCGGCAGTCAACCTGATCATGCCTGATCCATTGGAGATCGGAGGAACCTTCCTGAACAGGGATGGGGCGTTGTGTGTGCTGCAAAATGTCTTGAAAGATTCTGACGATCAGGCCGGATGCAACGTTTTGGCAGCATTGGCTGACCCATCCGAGTTGCCGAATCTGCAAACTTTACAGCGGGAATTGGTCCAGGAGATACCGGAATTGCTCCCATTGTTGTCATTGAACGTTCAACGAACCGTGACAACCGGATTGCCAACCGTTCGGGTCGCTTGTGCCATGGAGAGTCAGGAAGCGGAATTTTTGGAACACATGCACCATTTGGGTCTCTCTTGGTCCTGATGCTTGCATGTTTCGGAATAATAAAAAATCAAAACCTTGGGGGGCGGTGAACCGCCCCCCAAACCCCCCACCCTTTTTTTTTTAATTTTTTTATTTTTTAAATGATTAAAAAAAAAGAGGGGGTGTTGGGGGATTCATCCCCCAAGGTCTTGCTTTTGACTTTTTGCCTGAAGAGCATCATGTTCTCCGTTGACTTCTTGCCCAAAGGGCATCATTTTTATTTTTTTTTGTATCAGGAGAAAGTAACTGGTTTGAAGTTTTGCCGTTCGCGGCACCTAAAATCCCACCTGAGGTTCATGCAAGTGGGAATCGTCATATCTGTTTTTTTATCCAATGAGGCTTTGACATGGGAATCATAGCACCTGCTGTACGGGAAATTCAGAAATTTCACGGGGGCGTTCATCCCAGAGGATTCAAGGAACTTTCCAAGAATTGTGCCATTGAGGTACTTCCTTTACCCAAAAAACTGTATGTTCCTTTTCATCAACATCTCGGTGGCCCCTGTGAACCGTGTGTTGTCCCAGGGGAACAGGTATTCAAGGGGCAGATCATTGGCAGACCGGATGGTTTTGTTTCGGCTCCGATCCATGCGCCCACGTCGGGGGTGATTGAGGCCATTGAAGAACATGTGGTTGGTCATCCCTCTGGTTTGACCATGCCCTGCGCTGTTTTGATCCCGGACGGTAACGATCAGTGGCATCCTGACATCAAGGGGTTGGAAGATCCCTTGAACGCAGATCCCCAGATCATCCGCAATTGCATACGGGATGCGGGTGTGGTCGGATTGGGGGGGGCCACCTTCCCCAGTTTCATCAAGCTCTCTCCACCGAAAGGAAAAATCGCCGATCTTCTGCTCATCAATGGCGTGGAGTGTGAGCCTTATCTTACTTGCGATGCACGTCTGATGGAGGAGCGTCCCTCAGAGATCATAGAGGGCATTCTCATCATGCTCAGGGCATTGCAAACCACGGGTTGTATCATTGGCATCGAGGACAACAAACCCGGTGCCATCCAGTCCATGCGCAAAGCGACTCAAGAATTGTCTGGAATTCATGTCGTTTCCCTGCCGGTAATGTATCCTCAAGGTGCTGAAAAGCAACTGATTGAAGCAGTAACCAAGCGTCAGGTTCCTTCAGGTGGTCTACCTATTGATGTGGGGGTGATTGTCCACAATGTGGCGACCGCCTATGCCATCCGGGAGGCCGTCATGTTCGGGAGACCTTTGATTCAGCGTGTGGTCACGGTTACCGGTATGGGGATAGCCCGTGCTGCCAATCTGGAAACACGGATTGGCACCCCGGTTCAGGATTTGATCGATCATTGTGGTGGACTCAAGTCAGGTGTCAAAAAGGTACTGATGGGCGGCCCAATGATGGGTGTTGCTTTGAACGACCTGCAAGCACCCGTGGTCAAGGGCACCTCTGGTCTGCTTGCCATGTTGGCTGAGGAGACTGTCTTCAAACCGGAACATCCCTGTATTCGGTGTGGCAACTGTTTGCGGGTTTGTCCCATTCAATTGACGCCCTGTGAAATGGCTTGGCGTGCCAGACATGACCTGATTGATCAATTGAACGATGTTCATATCATGGATTGCATCGAATGTGGCAGTTGCGCTTTTGTTTGTCCGTCCAACATCCCCCTGGTTCACTATTTTCGTTACGGTAAGTTTGCCATGCTGGCAAAGAGACGTGAGAAAGAAAAAGCTGCGTTGAGCAGGTCACGTATTCAGGCCAAACAGGCTCGTATTGCCGAGGAAAAAGCTGAAAAAGATAAAAAACGCAAGGCCATTCGTTCCTGATGCCGTTGTAATCGTGCCCCCCCTCTAATAAAAAAATTAAAAAAAAAGGGTGGAGGGGTCTGGGGAGGCGGTTCACCGCCTCCCCAGGAAGTTTTTCCTGAGGAGGGGTAACGGTGAGCGATCTGTGCATTGCGAGCCAAACCAGAATTTTTCACCACGGAAAGCACGGAAAGCACGGAAAAAAAGAAGGAACTGATGGTCGTTTTTGTTTTTTTTCGAGTTTTCCGGTGGTTTCCGTGGTTCACAAACAGTATCCATCACATCTCCAACATCGTAGATCATCTGGCCGGGTGCTGGGGTATTCTGTTTGAATGTTGTTGCTGTAAATTTCTCTACTTTCAACGATAGGTGAATCATGAAACGACTGTTTTTGCTTCTGTTTGGAATGCTGCTTTTGCCAACCGACCTGTTGGCCAGCACCGCACCTGCCATGGCGACCCCGATGGTGTTCGGGATTCCTGTGGATTTCATCCTCTTTGCCATGGTTCTTTTGGGAGTGGCTCTTTTTCATAACAACACCCTGCAAGTCGCTCTCACCGGTGTGACTACCATCATCATTTATAAACTGATCTTCACCGGCTTCAAGCACGGCAGTGGTGTGGCTGGATTGATTGCCCACTTTCAACACGAATGGGTCATCCTTGCCAACCTGCTTTGTCTGCTGATGGGATTTGCCTTGTTGTCGAATCATTTTGAACACAGCAAGGTTCCTGATCTCCTGCCTCGTTTTCTTCCAAATGGCTGGATGGGTGGATTCGTGCTGTTGTGTTTGATCTTTGTTCTTTCCAGCTTCCTGGACAACATCGCGGCAGCTCTCATTGGCGGCAGCATTGCCACCATCGTTTTTCGGGGCAAGGTGCATGTTGGCTATCTGGCTGGTATTGTCGCGGCTTCCAATGCCGGGGGATCGGGGAGCGTGGTGGGGGATACCACCACCACCATGATGTGGATTGCAGGCATCAGCCCGGCGGCGGTGTTTCACGCTTATGCGGCAGCCGTTGTGGCCCTGGTGATTTGCGGTATTCCTGCCGCCTTGCAGCAACACAAGCACTCTCCGATCAATTCCAACCCGCCTGAGGGAATCAAGATCGATCTCCCCCGCGTGGCTATCGTGGCCATTATTCTGGTCATGGCCATTGTGGTCAATGTCACTATCAATGTGAAATTCAATGACATTTCCGATACCTTTCCCTTCATTGGTGTTGCGGTTTGGGTGGCATTGCTGTTGACTGCCTTTATCCGCAAGCCCGATTGGAGTCTGATGCCCGAAAGCTTCAAGGGGAGTGTTTTTCTTCTTTCACTCGTGGTGTGCGCCTCTTTGATGCCAGTGGAAAAACTCCCCATCGCCTCCTGGCAGACCGCTTTTGGTTTGGGTTTTGTTTCCGCAGTCTTTGACAACATCCCCTTGACCGCGTTGGCTATCAAACAGGGTGGATATGACTGGGGTGTGTTGGCCTATACTGTAGGTTATGGCGGATCCATGATCTGGTTCGGATCTTCGGCTGGCGTGGCCCTCTCCAACAACTTTCCTGAAGCCAAATCCGTTGGCAACTGGCTCAAGCATGGTTGGCACGTCGCTGTCTCATATATCATTGGCTTCTTTGTCATGCTCACTTTGGTTGGCTGGCAGCCCTCTGCGGATCGTTACCATGGCGGCGGCCATTCCACCCCAACCACGGTGAATGTTCCTCGGTAAACTGTAAACAACCCATCCTTTTCAACCACGGAATACACGGAAAGCACGGAGTGTTGGTTTTGTTGGCTCCGTGTTTTTCGTGTTTTTTTGTGGTTCACAAAATGTGTCAACCATGACCGCGCCAAGTATACCATGCTGATCATTGCAAAATGGTGAAAAAGAAACTACATTGATTGTCAAGGTCTGGGGTCGCTTGTGCTACGGATAGTCAAAAATGGGTAAATTTTTGCTCCTGATGAATCATATAATTTCATTGGGCAGGGAGTTTGCATGAACACACGCATGAAATCATTTTTTTTACTGATCTGTTTGACTTTTCTTGTGACCGGTTGCGAGCGTGGGGAGACCCCCACAGCCAAAACCCCTGACCCCAAAGCCGCACCTCCCCCCATGGAAGTGGAATTGGCACCGGCACTCCGCAAAACCATCTCGATGCAACAACAAATTCCAGGACGTCTCCAGGCTGTGCGTACCGCAGAAATTCGTGCCCGCGTGGAAGGGATTGTGGAGAAACTCCTGTTTACCGAAGGCAGCGATGTCAAGGCCGATGCCCAGTTGTATCGCCTGGATGCCCGCACCCTGGAAGCCCAGGTCAAGTCTGCCCAGGCCACTTTGGATCGCGCCTTGGCAGAACGTTTATTGGCCAAACAGACCCTGGACCGACTCAAAACATTGGTGGCTACCGATGCTGTCAGTCGTCAGGAGGTCGATCAGGCTGAAGCCCAGTTCAAAAAGTCCACCGCAGAAACCGCCGGTGCCGAGGCTGCCCTGACCCGCGCCCGTATCGACCTGGGATATGCCACCATCACCGCTCCCATTGCCGGACGGGTGGGACGGTCGAAAGTGACCGAAGGGGCACTGGTCAGCCAAAAAGAGGCCACCCACCTCACGACCATCGAACAGGTCGATCCCATCTGGGTAAACTTCACCCAGTCCAGCCCGGAGTTGTTTCGTTTGCGTCGAGCCATACGTCAGGGAAGTGCCCACGCCATCGAACAGGTCGAAATCCACCTGTTGCTTGAAGATGATGTCGAATACCCCCTGGCCGGAAAATTACAGTTCACCGATATGGCCGTGGATCCTCAGACCGGTTCCGTGGCCTTGCGGGCGGAATTTCCCAATCCTGATCGGATCTTGTTGCCAGGACAATTTGTCCGGGTGCAGATCGCCTTGGCTTCCACTGAAGGGGTGACGGTGCCCCAACGTGCGGTTCAGACCTCGCCACAAGGACAGATCGTTTTGATGGTCAACGAGCAAAACAAAGTCACACCGCGTCCCATCAAGACCGGCGGCTTTTCCGGCCAGGACTGGGTCGTGCTGGAAGGTTTGAAGGAAGGTGAGAAAGTCATCATTAATGGGGTGCAAAAGGCACGCCCAGGTACTGTTGTGACCCCAAAAGATATCGCACCCCCCGCAACTGCATCACGTACCCCCTAGGATCGCGACCATGTTGCCCAGATTTTTCATCGACCGTCCCATTTTTGCCTGGGTGATCGCTTTGGTCATTCTGTTGGCGGGTGGCCTTTCGTTCAGCAAACTCCCTGTGGCCCAATATCCCGATGTTGCCCCACCAGCCATCACAGTGACTGCGGTTTATCCAGGGGCCTCGGCCCAGGTCGTGGAGGAAACCGTCACCACCCTGATTGAACAGGAAATGAATGGTCTGGAGCATTTGCTTTATACGGAATCTGCCAGCGATTCTTTAGGAACCATGACCCTTACGATCACCTTTGCTTCTGGAACGGATCTGGATGTTGCCTCGGTGGATGCGCAAAACCGCATCAAACGAGTCGAGGCCCGTCTGCCTGAAGATGTACGCAGACAAGGGGTCACGGTGGCCAAATCACGGCGCAATTATTTGATGTTCATCACTATTTTTTCACCAGACAAAAGCCATGATCACGTTGCCCTGGGCAGTTATACGGCCAGTTCCGTGCTGGAACATCTGCGTCGGGTGCCTGGAGTCGGCGAGGCCAATTTGTTTGGCACCGAATACGCCATGCGCATCTGGTTGGATCCGGCGCAACTGACTGAATTCAATATTTCACCCGGTGAGGCCCTGCGTGCGGTACGGGCACAAAATACTCAACTGGTCACTGGAGAATTGGGACAACTGCCCGCTGCCACGGGTCAGGAGATCAATGCCCCGATCCTGGTTCGCAGTCGCCTTTCCAGCACCGAGGAGTTTGGCAATATCATTCTGCGCGCCAATCAGGATGGAACCAGTGTACGCCTGAAAGATGTCGGTCGGGTGGAATGGGGTGCCCAGGAATACAACATTCGTGCCCGCATCAATGGTCAACCCACAGCCGCTGTGGGCATCAAAGTGGCTCCTGGATCCAATGCCCTGGAAACGGCCAAACGGGTCAAACAGCGCATGGTCGAGCTGGAAGCCTATTTTCCGGTCGGCATGGCCTGGGACATCCCCTATGACACCTCCACGTTCATTCAGATTTCCATCCATGAAGTGGTGATTACCCTTGGTGAGGCCATGCTGTTGGTGTTTTTGGTGATGTATCTTTTTTTAGGCAATCTGCGCGCCACATTCATTCCTTCCATTGTGGTGCCGGTGGCCCTGACCGGGGCACTGGTGGGCATTTATCTCTTGGGATACTCCATCAATGTGTTGACCCTTTTTGCCATGGTGCTTTCCATCGGAATCGTGGTGGATGACGCCATCGTGGTGGTGGAAAACGTGGAACGGGTCATGGCCGAAGAAGGTCTCCCAGCCCGCGAGGCCACGCGCAAGGCTATGACACAAATTTTTAGTGCTATTGTAGGAATTACATTAGTTTTATCTGCTGTTTTCATTCCCATGGCCTTTTTCAGTGGCAGTGTGGGAGCCATTTATCGTCAATTTGCCGTGACGCTGGTGTTGACCATGCTTTTTTCCGCGCTTATGGCACTCACGTTGACCCCGGCCTTGTGCGCTACCCTGTTGAAACCTCATCCTGCCGGGGATCATGGCTCTCGTCAGGGTTTTTTGGGTTGGTTTGCGCGATTGGTTCTTGGGACCAGTCGGGGCTATCGCAGGGTGATCGGGTCTGTTTTGCGTCGTCCATTCCTGTATGTGTTGCTTTATTTGATTATAGTAATATCTGCGGGCGGATTGTTTATGAAATTGCCCGGTGGTTTTTTGCCGGAAGAGGATCAGGGCTATTTTGTCAGCATCATCCAACTGCCGCCCGGTTCCACCCAGGAACGAACCCTGGAGATCCTGGTGCAAATGGAAAAATATTATCTGCAACAGCCCGATGTGGCCAAAGTGGTGGGTGTGGCGGGATTCAGCTTTTTTGGTCGGGGCCAGAATGCTGCCATAGCGTTTGTACGTCTCAAGAGCTGGGATGAGCGGCCCAAACCCGACCAGGGAGCAACCTCGCTGGTCATGCGGGCCAACATGGCCTTGTCGCGCATCAAGCAGGCTTTGATTTTTGCTGTCAATGTCCCGCCGATTCCTGAATTGTCTGCTGTGGGTGGATTTGACTTGCGTTTGCAGGACCGGAGCGGTTTGGGACGCGAACGGTTGCTGGAAGCCCGCAATCAGTTGATGGGTTTGGCCAGTCAGGATTCCACCCTGGCAGGGGTGCGACCAGAAGGGCAGGAGGCGGGTCCACAACTTTTGCTCATTGTGGATCGTCCCAAGGCAAGCGCATTGGGCATAGACATGGCCGAACTCAACGAAACCCTCCAGGTCACATTGGGGTCAGCCTATGTCAATGATTTTACCAAGGATGGACGGATTTTGCGTGTCCAGATGCAAGCCAATGCCGCCACCAGGGCCAATCAGGATGAGATACTTGCGTTGCGGGTACGCAATCACAAAGGCAAGCTGATTCCGTTATCTGAGATTGTCAACATTCAATGGACCACCGCTTCTCCCAAACTGGATCGTTATAACGGCATGCCTGCCATGAAGCTTTCCGGCAATCCGGCACCGGGCCGGAGTACTGGGGAAGCCATGGCTGCCATGGAACGGTTGACTCATCAATTGCCTTCCGGGATTGGTTTTGAATGGTCAGCCACTTCTTTTGAGGAATCCCTTTCAGGTGCCCAGGTTCCGATGCTGTTTGGACTCTCCTTGTTGGCGGTTTTTTTGTGTCTGGCTGCTTTGTATGAAAGTTGGTCGATTCCATTTGCCGTTATTTTGATTGTGCCCATTGGGCTGTTTGGTTCGGTTCTGGCGGTTTTGTCGATCGGGATGCCCAACGATGTTTATTTCAAAGTGGGACTGGTGGCGATTATCGGATTGTCGGCGAAAAATGCCATTTTGATTGTGGAGTTTGCGCGCACTTTGTCGGCTGGCGGCATGTCTTTGATTGATGCCACACTGGAGGCGTGTCGGATGCGTTTTCGACCGATTGTCATGACTTCTGCGGCTTTTATTTTGGGTGTGATGCCGTTGGCTTTTTCCACTGGGGCTGGTGCGGCCAGTCGGCGTGCCATAGGTACTGGAGTCATGGGCGGCATGGTATCGGCCACCTTGCTGGGTTTGTTTTTTATTCCAGTGTTGTTTGTCACGATTCGACGATGGTTTCCGGAACAGATCACTTCCAAGGATGTCAATGAGGATTCCCGTCATGATGGACCGTAAAAACCAACCTTCAATCAAACCATTAAAAAAAAAGGGTGGAGGGGTCTGGGGAGGCCGTGAGCCGCCTCCCCAGGAATTTACTCTTGAAGAGGGATCCATACGATTCCCCCGTTGTTTGTTGTCATTTCTGGGAGTGGTATTGGTTTCAGGATGTTCATTGACTCCGGATTTTCCATTGCCTGAACCGCCGATTCCCAATCAGTGGCCAGTGGAGCAGGGGAGTGGGGTTGCAGATGTCAAGCTTCCCGTATGGCGTAGTGTTTATGCTCATCCCCAGTTGCAAGAAGTGATTGCAGCAGCTTTGGAGTCCAGTCGGGATCTGCGTGCAGCGGTGGCGCGTATGGAAAAAGCGGCAGCGGTGCTGGGTGTTGCGGGCAGTTCACGTTTGCCGACTGTTCAGGGGGATGCCATGCTTCAGGCGGTAAGAACGCCTGGGGATCTCTCTTTCACCGGGCAAAGCGTGGTGATGCATCGGAAAGATATTGGGATTTCCTTGCCTGCATTTGAATTGGATTTCTGGGGACGACTGCAAAGTCTTGAGGATGCGGCTCTCGGTACATATCTGGCCAATGAGGAGACGGTTCGCGCCTTGCGTATTGTGTTGATTGCGCAGGTGATGGAAACGTATCTTGGTTGGAGGGAGTTGTCGGAACGGATCATACTGGCCAGGGCAGGCCTGGAGACCCAACAGGAGCTGAGAAATCTTGCGGAAAAGAGGGTAGGGGCTGGAGTGAGTGCGGCCCAGAGTGAATTGCGTGCGGCCATGGCTGTGGAGGGGTCGCGTGCTGAATTGGCGGAATTGCGCCGGCAGGAGTCGTTGGCTTATAACGCCTTGCGATTGTTGATTGGCGAGACTCTGGATGCATCCATACCTCTGGTCAAGCTGTCGGAGTTGGATTTTGGGATGCCATTTCGTTTGGCCATGCCAGCACGGGTATTGGTATCGCGACCGGATGTGCGAGCTGCTGAATATCGTCTTGAGGCGGCCAATGCCAATGTTGGGGCAGCGCGAGCGGCTTTTTGGCCACGGATTGTTTTGACCACGTCGGTGGGCACGGCCAGCCAGGAGTTGAGTGGTTTGTTTCAGCCTGGAAGTGCCACATGGTCATTTGTTCCCAAACTTGACGTGCCTATTTTTGATTTTTCTCGTCGTGAGAATGAATTGTCAGCCGTGAAGGCGGAGCGGAGTGCTGTTCTGGCTGAATATGAAAAGGTGTTGCAGCAGGCATTCCGGGAGGTGGCGGATGCGTTGACCTCTCGTGGGGTTTTATTGGAGCGTCTTCGTGCGGTGACCACAGCCCGTGAGACGCAACAAGCGCGGTTGAATCTGATTCAGGAACGATGCAAAGCCGGATTGGATGGCAAGCAGGAACTGTTGGCTGCGCAACAGGAACTTTATGCGACCGAACAGCAGGTTCAGAGTGCGCAACGGATGGTATTGGTCAATCAGGTGGCGTTATACAAGGCACTTGGGGGTGGTGTGGAGTGAGGCGATTTTTCAAGCCTGATGGCCATGGGTGGGGTGCTGAAGGGTTGGCTTTTGGTGAGATTCAAGTTTGGCGGTTTTGAAGGGGTTTGGTGAATCTCTCCAAGACCTTCATTTCATCAATACTGGTTTAAGATAATCTCGGCGAACATGGAAGGTCGTACAGGATTGTTTGTAAGGAAAACTGGTCGGGGCGAGAGGATTCGAACCTCCGGCCCCAAGCACCCCATGCTTGTGCGCTACCAGGCTGCGCCACGCCCCGCGACCAGATGAATGCCAGAGTACACCCAATTGTGTCCAATGTCCAGCAGGTTTCTGCAAAATTCTGGATGAATGCGTTGGTTTTGAAAATCGTTGCGGCCAAGTTCGGATGCTTTGCATTCAAGGCGTTATAAACTTTCGGATAATTCATTGGAAACCAAAAAAATGAACAAACGATTAAAAAATCTTGTTGGTTTTTTTGATCTTTCCAGCCATGAATATCTTCATCCATGGTCGCGATGGACGATTGTGGGAAGTTATATGCTTTTCATATACATATCCTTGCCGATCACACCGGTGGCATTGGAAATGGCCATAAGCCGAATTGGCAGGCAAAACATGAAGGTATTGATTTCCATTGGACTTCTTGCTGCTGTAATCACGATGGTTTATATTATGTTGATGGGTATTCCCAAAAGCAAGTGGTGGTGGACTGTACTACCTTTTTTGGGAGTAGTGGGATTGGCATCCAGCATGGGGACATTTGTTGAACGGATTCATTTCCTGGAATATGCTATTCTGGCATACCTGATGTATTGGGCTGCTGGATGGCCTCGTGGAAAATGGGTGGTGGTGGTATCCGTTGCGGCCATGATGGTTGGATTGTTGGATGAGTGCATTCAGTGGACCCTGCCAAACCGTCATTTTGATTTATGGGACGTGATCATGAATGCGATTGGTGCGACCTTGGGGTTGTGGTTTGGGGTGATGATTCGTCAATCAGGCAGAGCTGGTGATGACAGGGTCACTCTCCAGGGACAAGGTCAGCAGAAATGATTGTTTGGCTATATCAAGTATGCTCACTCTCTTGGCTAGTGGGTCAACCAAGCTGAATTGACGGGTAGAGCCGGGTCAATTTTATCCGAGCATTTTCGGCTGTAAACTGCCAGTTCACTTTACATTTTCTTGGTTTCGTTCTTTTTCCCAGGTTGCGATTTCCTGGACCAGTGTTTCTTGATCAGGAATCCGACGATCCAAGCATTGACCACTGAGTACGCTCAATTCGATCTCTACCATATTCAGCCAACTGCCGTGTTTCGGTGTACAATGGATCTCAAGGCGATCCAATATTCGTCTGGCTTCCTTCGGTTCGAACGCCTGATACAGCGATGCTGGCTTGTGGGTATTCAGGTTGTCCATGACAAGGACAATTTTTTTTTGCATCAGGGTATTGATCATCAACCAGCTCACGAATTACTTGTGCAAAATCAATAGCTGTTCGGCGATCAGTTACCTTGATCCTCCTTTGCCCGACCAGTGGTTCACAATTTATAAAAATGTTCGCTGTACCATTGCGCTCGTACGCATAATCAAACCGTTCTTTCCTACCTGGTTCCGGTGGTATGGGCTGCTGAATTTCTTTGACCAATTGCTTGTTTAGCTCATCAAAGCAGACAACCGGACGTTTTGAATCATCCCCGTTGATACGGTTTTTAAGGCGTTGGTAGTTGCATAAAGATATCCTTATAGCAAGGCAGAATAATAGTGAATTATACTGGTTGGTTAGAATTTTCCCTTTTTATTTCCACTCATGACAAGCTGACCCTGTACAGAGATATTAAGAAGCGCAGCAAGTTGCTGTTTTTCCTTATAATCAACAGGAAACATATAAACATGTTGCACAATAATTTCTTTTAAAATCCGCATACAAACAATATTATCTTTTAATGTATTCGCGGTCTTATTAATAGAAGTAATATCTATTTTTCGAGTAAACTGAAGTTCAATAGCCTGCCTAATTAGTGTAAACGCATTGGAATTCTCTTTATTCTCAAGAGACCTGTATATCTCCATGGCTTCTTTAGAACCAATTGAGAACCGATTTTTCTTATTACCATATTGATAACTCGATACGTCACAATATGATAAATATGCTCTGCAAATTTTTGGAATTCTTTGTCAAGAACGCCTTACTAAAGAATACTGCACACTAAGTTCTGCATCAATTCAGTTCAGAAGGAGTGAGACTCTCATCGGAAGAATTTCCACATACCATAGTTACCGTTAGTCCTTCAGCAACTTTTTATCTCCTATTTTCCCATTCAGGAATCACGCCCCATAGGAACAGGAGGAACAGAATGATGTTCACGCTCCATCACGCATGACAGACCGCATCCGCTTGAATTTGCCGGTTGAGACGAGTGATAGTTCCCCTTATTTGCTCTCCAGTCGCTTCCATGGCCACATCCAGTTCATAAGTCTTCTGGAGGTTCAACCAAAATGCTGCCTCTACCCCTAACCACTGTTCCAAGCGAATGGCGGTATCCGCCGTCATAGCACGTTTGCCAGCAATGAGCTGGTATATCCGGTTGGAGGGGACGTGGATGGCCCTGGCGAGGTCAGCAGCACTCAATCCAAGCTCTTCCAACTCGTCAGCCAGTACCGTACCTGGATGGATTGGGTATATCGGCCTTCTCTTGGTCGTGTCCATGGTTTTTCGCTCAATGGTAATCCGCAATTTCGATGTTGTATGGCTTCGAGGCATCATTTGGCCACTCGAAGCATACGCGCCACTGCTGGTTGATACGAATGCTGAACTGTCCCTTTCGGTCTCCACCCAGGGCTTCAAAGCGATTGCTTGGCAACAGCATCAGCCCCTGACGGGAAACGGCACTGTCCAGGATGACCAGCCGCTTTTTGATTGGCTCCTCGAACGCCTGGAACTCTCGAACACGTTCACCAGCAGCAAACCGTTCCGTCCTCTTGTCCCGATATTTTGGTGGTTCAGTCACTGGACAGTCACGTCCCCCCCTTTCTGTCCCTGTGGTCCTTCATTATAGGTCGTAGAGTACAGCCTAACGACGTGCTACGTCAAACGTATTTCTAAACCTCGTAAAAACAACGAAACTAAGAAAAATGTAAAGTGAACTGGCAGTTTACAGCCGAAAATGCTCGGATAAAATTGACCCGGCTCTACCCGTCAATTCAGCTTGGTTGACCCACTAGCCGTATCGAAAAGCTTTTTTTTTTTGCAGGATGCAAGTGGGCTGCCATTAAAGAAAGGAAATCATGTGCCACCACTATAAATTTTTTTTCCTTTTTGATAATCCTCAGGTGTCAATTTTTCCTGGTCACCCAGCTTCAGCATGTATTCCTCATGGGACATTTGCCATGCCCCGATGATTGAATAATACGAGTCGTACAATATAAAAATAATCAGATTCCATTCTGTTTGCAATGGTTTTGAAACATATTTCATACCGAATTCCAATGGAATGATTTGACGAAAGGCCTTGACCAGGATTTTTTGACGGTGATAGACAAAATCCACCTCCCGAAGGGACTGATATTTTCGTTCCATTTGATAGGAGGCATAATCTTCATCAGACATTCCAGCCAGTATGGCTGCATCCCAACCGGCAATCACGTTGAGATTGACAGGGGATACACCATATTTGTCTTGCCATTCCAAGGCGACAGAGACCAGGTTATCTCTGATGCGATTGTTTTGAATGTCTGGCAGATCTTTAATAATTTCTATTTCCTCCTCCTCCTCCTCGATTTTAGAGGTTTCCTGGTTGTGCCATGACTTGTTTTTTCGCACCATGCGCCACACTATAAAGCCTCCAAGCATCGCCAGGAACCAAATCATGGCAAATTTTTGGATATCTGAAGATTTTCTGCTCACAGCCGATTCTTTTTCACGCTTGGATAATTGTTTTAATTTTTCTTTTTCAGGATTGGGTTGATTCAAAGGTATGGAGGTATCCACGGCGGCCACGAGCAGATTGTTTGGCTCGGAATTTTTATAAGAGGTATAATTTGGATTGGCACTGCTGACTTCGACCGACAAGAGCAACCATGCGCAGAGTATGGCTGCAAATGGTATGCACAAGGTACGAAACGATATCGGTTCATTGAATCTATACATTTTCATTCTCCAATCATTTTCAAACGGTCCAGTTCAGCTTGCCTGTTTGTTTCGTGTCAGTCAACCCAATATTCGACCAAGGAATGGATGCAGGCCTTCAGCTTGAAGCGGGACAAACGGTTGGGGTGCAGGGAACCATTCCTCTGTGCTGATTCACCCCCGTTTGGCTGAACATTAGCATAAATTTCAATCTGCGCGCCACAGGTGATCCATGCATAATTTACGCAAATTTTTGTCTGGATTGGGAAATGGCCAGATTCAAACTTACTTTAAATCGATTAATGAATGTCAAGATACGATTAACGAATGTCAAATAGTCAATAAAGGGGGATCCATACGGCAGTCTGGGGGTATTTTCAACCGTTTCCCAGTCTTTCCATTTTGATGCGGATGGTTAGGTTTTTGGATTGGCTTTTGGCCATGGAGGGAGTTAAAATGACGCTCTTTCAAAGCAGTCTAAAATTTTGTACAAGGGAATATGTTTTCATATGTCTACAAACCAATCCAAGCGAACATTCAGACTGTGGCCATGGATGATTCTGTTTTTGGTCATCGGTGGGATTTTTGGCATGTTCAGAGGTCTGCCAGAACCGAACAGCAAAGGAAAATTTATTGCTGTAGAAACCAAAAGTACCCCCAAAACCCCTCGTTTGCCGTTGGCACCGCATATCCATCAATTGCGTGCCAGGCCTGATGATGCCATGGTCAAAACTTCAGCGGGACTGCCGATGACGTTTCGGTTGCTGGATAAACGAACCATGCGTATTGCTCAAATGGTGATCGCGGTGGGTGAACTCCATGCCGGCCCCTGGGGGGGATGGATTGCTCCGCTGGCCTATGCCCCAGACTTGTTGATCCGCGATGGTGAAGCGGTTCATGGACCAGAAGGGCATGTCAATCCAGCGGTATGGGTGGAATTGCGTTCTCAGGATCAAAAGAAATTTTATGAAGGCTGGTTCTTTGACCGGGATTCAGCCCAAACAGCCTGGGATCACCCCCGTTTCGATTTGACATTTCTGGGTATGGCCACTGAGCGTTGATCACGATGAATGGCTTTGATGCTGATGCCATCACAAGTGTTGATACCACTGGTGATGCTGATGGTATTGCTGATGTCTGGCTTGCCACAGAGAGGTCGGTTTCTCTGTTGGCCCTTGTAGTCGCAACTTTTGCCGGGGTTCAGGATGAAGTCCCGGTAGGGGCGATCGTAACCGATCACCAGGGCAGAATTCTTGCCGCTGCCGGCAACAGGTGTGTGTCTGGAGCAGACCCGACAGGCCATGCCGAAATGCGTTCCATGCGTCTGGCCGCCAACCGCATGGAAAACTATCGTTTGACTGATGCCCGACTGACCGTCACTTTGGAACCTTGTCCCATGTGTTTGGCGGCAGCATCCATGGCTCGTCTTGCCCAGGTGCGTTTTGCAGCCTTGCGGGCATGGCCTGTGACGACCCGTCAGACCAGAGCACCGCAACAAAATCTGGAACATCTCCAGGGTGCAGGTGCCCTTTTGAGAAATTTTTTTGCCCACAAGCGTGAACTCTTGTATCTGGGGCAGGATTCTGCTTTAATCACTGGTGCCGATGGAGATGAGCCTCTGGGAAGCTCTATCGAATAATACCTCGCAGTTTGTCTGCGGAGAGATGCCCGAGCGGTTGAAGGGGCACGCCTGGAAAGCGTGTGAACTTAACAGTTCCGAGGGTTCGAATCCCTCTTTCTCCGCCAGCTTTTTTCTTATGATCTTCCACTTAATCCACAACAAATGATTTTAACATCAAGGACACTGGGCTCCGACTGTTCTGATTGCCCTTGACTGATGCAGGCAAAGGCTGTAACCCAGCCTGATGAACATTATCGAAACCATTATTTATTCATCGTGCCGACATGTCGGTGCTACCATCCACAAGCACTACACCACCGTGCAT
>JAMOBH010000513.1:0-2548 GCA_039908085.1 Magnetococcus sp. YQC-5 | reverse complement strand
CCTGCTGAATATGGAGACAGTTCCGGTCTTGCTGGCCGACGACATGAGTGAACAGTTAACCAAAGCATTCAGGCTTTCGGTCAATAAGGCATCTGAATTTGCTGAATGGGACATGGAGTTGTTCGATCTTGCATGTAAATATTTGCTCGATGATGATTATGAATTGAGCAAAATCGGTTTCGATGATGTCGACTTGGCCGGGATTACAGACAGACTTGGGATTGGTGACGGTAGTGATGCGAGTAATCAAAGCAATGGCGGATCAGATGCCATCCCCGAACCACCAGCCAACCCGGTCACTCGTCCAGGTGATCTCTGGGTGATGGGGGATCACCGCCTTTTGTGTGGCGACAGCACCAAAGCTGAAGACGTCATCCGCCTGATGAAAGGCGAAAGAGCCATCCTGTTTGCGACTGATCCGCCATATCTTGTTGATTATGATGGCACCAATCACCCACCGAACAAACGGGACAAAGAAAAAGCCGCCAAAGCAGGGAAAGACGTTGCTCCCCTTGCTGGCAACAAGGACTGGTCAGAAAGTTATGGGATTTCTTGGGACGACTCAAACCAGGGGTCTGAGCTTTATGAGGGGTTCATCCGTATTGCCATCGACCACGCCATTGACCCTCACGCAGCATGGTATACTTGGCATGCTTCCAGGCGTCAGGCCATGCTGGAAGAAGTGTGGACAAAAGCGGGTGCGTTCGTCCATCAACAAATCATTTGGAATAAAAACGCATCAGTTTTGACACGTTGCACTTATCTCTGGAAGCACGAGCCGTGCCTGTACGGCTGGATTCGTGGCAATAAGCCACCAAAAGCAAAAGATGCACCGAATCAATCCACTGTCTGGGATATCAATTCTCTGGCCGGGAATGAACGCCCAGATCACCCGACGCCAAAGCCTTTGGACTGTTTTGCTCATCCAATGCACCAGCATGTGGAGCCAGGCGGTTTGTGCTACGAGCCATTTTCCGGTTCAGGCTCCCAGATCATGGCCGGTCACATGACCCACCGTCGGGTTTATGCCATGGAAATTTCACCAACGTACTGCGATGTGACGCTGAAACGGTTCATCCAGGGCACCGGCAAAATTTGTTATCTGGAAGGTTCTGTCGGCAAAACGTTTGAAATGGTGGCTGCCGAGCGCGGTATTGACTTGGCGGGTTGAACAGCACTGTTCCTTGTTCAAGGGAATGCGCCTTGATCAAAGTCGCCAATAATCACGGCTGCCATGGCGGATGTGAAGGACATGAACTGTTGATTCATCAATCGTGAAAAAGATGCGCCAGGGGGTTCCTTTTCCGAACAGAAGTTGCCGGATGTCGCAATCAAAGGCTGCACTTTCTGGTGCGATTGCATGAGATTCCGGCAGAATTTCCAGACTGAGGATCCCGCTTCGGATGTTGTCAAGCCATTTGGTAGCATAAACAGGGTTCTCGGCCATGAGCCATTCATGCGCTTTACGGATATTATCCTCCGCGAAGGGTGTAATGACGACTTGGTAACGCTTCATGCTATGTCGGTACCAAGTGTCTCAAAAAAGGTGGACGCATTGATGCCTTGTCCATCACGGGCCTGATCAAGACCTTTGCGAATGGCGGCGATGGTTCGGGCGTGTTCGAGCTGGTCTTGGCTCTGCTGCCACGCTTCAGCATCCATGACAACCAATATTGGCTTGCCATTCACTGTCAGAACGGAAGGTCGTCCGGTTTCCTGGAGGTGGGAAATGAAGCGCGTCGTGTCGCGTTTGAACTCGGTAAGCGGTCGAATGTCCTCAGTGATATTCATACTGTCCTCGCCATGGTTCGCATTTTTTATAATGCGAATATAATGCATTTTTTGGCATCAGTCGAGCATTTTCGCTGTTGGTTCGTCCGATTTTTCCCCCAAACGCCTCTGAAAGTATGCGCAACCACTGCAGCATGAATCGACATGCTGGCAAGCACGACGGTGCTTGATGGGGAGTTTTTCAAGATGAGAATCATCGCCGTAAACGCCAGGATGCTGTCGTACAAGTCGGCATTTCTGTATGGGATTAAACCCAGGCCACTGATGAGTGTCTCCGAATGGGCCGACGCGAACCGGAGGCTCTCGTCGAAGTCTTCCGGGTCGCCAGGGCCATGGCGCACCAGTCGGACCCCGTATCTCAAGGAAATCATGGACTGTCTCTCCCCATTATCTCCGGTGGAGAGGGTCGTTTTTATGAAAGGAAGTCAGATCGGCGGCACCGAGGTTGGCCTTTGCTGGATTGGCTATTCAATTGATCAATCACCAAGCCCCATGATGATGGTGCAGCCCACGGTGGAAACGGCCAAGCGGGTATCCAGGCAACGCATTAGTTCGCTGATTGAACTCAGCCCGGCGTTGAAGTCTCTGGTGCAGCCATCCAGATCACGTGACTCAGGTAACACGTTGTTAAGCAAGGAATATCCTGACGGCGTTTTGGTTATCACAGGTGCCAGTTCGGCTGTCGGATTGCGATCCATGCCGGTTTGCAACCTGTTCATGGACGAAATTGATGGATATCTCTCTGACGTGGATGGTG
>JAMOBH010000512.1:0-2555 GCA_039908085.1 Magnetococcus sp. YQC-5 | reverse complement strand
GATTGAAACGCGATTTGACTTGAACGACTGGGTATGGCCGGTGTACCCGAGCGGGGACAACCGATGGAAGACAACCGACAAGGCCCAGCGGATTACCGGGATCCTGACCGAGTCGATTGAGCGGAGCACGGGCCGAGCGTTGACCATGGAGAAATATCACTTGGACGGTGGCCCGATCTGGACGAAATCCTACCTGTTCGCCACCAAGAACGAGGCCGAGGAGTTCTGCAAGTCGCAGGAAATTCGGACGGCGGTGTGACATGGGCAGTGCAGGGATACAAGGCCATAGCGGTAGGATTTACGAATTCGAGGAATGGTTTGAGGCAGAGCGTAAGGCGATTGAATATGGCAAAAAATGGAAAGAAAAAACCGAGTCGGAAAACGCTGGTGCGGCAACTGGACGAGATCACCCGAAAGATCGTAAGAAAAAGGGACGTAGTTTGCCAACATTGTAACGGAACCAATCAACTCCAAGTTTCCCACGTCGTGGACCGTAAGTGGTACGCCCTGCGGTGGGATCTGGTCAATGTCAAGCTCTTATGTGCGTCCTGTCACTGGTGGTGGCATACCGTACCGCTCGCTGCGGCCGAATGGTTCAAGAGTAAATATCCGGCTCGGCATGCATATCTGTTATCGGCAGAGCGGATTGGGGAATACCGGAACGACGACCTTGCCGAGAAATTGGAACAGTTGAAAACCAAGCTGGATGAATTGTGAAGGAAACGGAAACCAAAACGGTAGCGAGAGAACCATGACTAAGTTCAGACACCTTCATTGGAAGTACGATAAAAAGCATTTGAATTTCAAGGGAGCCACCGGTGGCAGAAAGGGGGTGTCACATGCCTGAGAAGTTCCGACATTTGGATCTCTTTTCGGGTATATAGGTGGGTTTGCTCTTGCCGCGCAATGGGTCTGGGGCGAGGAGCACGAAATCGTTTCGTTTGTGGAGATTGACCCGTTCTGCCAGAAGGTTCTCAAAAAACACTGGCCGGACGTACCCATTCATTCAGATATAAAGGACTTCGATGGACGGACTATTGCCAACACCAAGAACCTCACAACATGCCAAGCGGGGCCAAGACAGGAGCGACGAGTTACTATTGCCGGGTGTGATTGCGGCGATCAGTACGAAACCGATAGGGAATCGTGCATCGACCTCATCACCGGTGGGTTTCCTTGCCAACCATACTCTTGTGCCGGGAAGCGAAGAGGCAAAGATGATGACCGTGCGCTCTGGCCGGAAATGTATCGCGTTATCCGAGAAGTCCGGCCCCGTTGGATCCTTGGTGAAAATGTTGCTGGCTTCATCAACTTGGGACTCGACCAGAGTATTGCTGACCTGGAAATGGAAGGTTACGACGTGCAAGCGTTTGTTATTCCAGCTTGCTCCGTCAACGCCCCGCACCGACGAGACAGGGTTTGGATTGTTGCGAACACCGAATGCGACGGACGGGGATCACGGGGGACCGAACGCCAGGGACTCGGAGGGAGGGCTGCACCTGACGGCACAGATCGCCATGCTGCCGACACCGCAATCGTCGGACAATCGCCCAAGAGCAACCGAGAATTCGACAAAGAACAGGATTGCAAAGGGGAAACAAATTTCCCTGGAGGCGGTCGTGAACAGTATGCTGCCGACCCCGAAATCTCGCGACTGGAAGGGATCAACGCAGCGGGGATCGGATGCACCTGGCGATGGACTCCAGAATACGCTGACGGCAGAAACGAGCGATGGACGGAGGGGTGGCTTGAAGCTGCAACCCGCCTTTGTCGAGTGGGTGATGGGCTACCCCGAATCGTGGACAGAACTAACCGACTTAAATCCCTCGGAAATGCCATCGTCCCCCAGGTAGCGGCGGTAATCATGCAAGCGATCAAGGAAACGGAAACCAATTTGAAAGGACAAACATGAAAACGGTAATTTGGGTTATTGGGTTGTTGGTTGCGATTGCGGCGATCTGTGCGTTTCTGGCGGGGTGCTCCGAAGTTTACCTGCCCCCTGACGTTCAGATCGCGCTGGATCAGCGGATCACGGAACTGCAGGTGGATATCGAGGGCGCGGATGCGGCGTGCAAGCCGCTGCTTGAGTCAGACCTTGACTTCCTCCTGACGCTGCAAGGAGGTGCGGAATAGATGCCATACGAAGGTGCAAAAGACGGTAAGCATTACTGGTTAACGCCTCCTGACCTCATGGCCGAACTCGATGCGGAACATCACTTTGATTTCGACCCCTGTCCGTACCCGCAGCCAGAAGGGTTTGACGGTCTGACTGTAGAGTGGGGACAATCGAACTACGTGAACCCTCCATTCAAAGGGCCGACAAAGTGGGTACGAAAGGCCATAGAAGAATTTAAGAAAGGCAAGAAGGTCGTATTGGTATTCCCGATTGATAAGTGGATCCATTACTTGATTGAACAGGGAGTTGAGATACGAAACCTTAAAGATGTTCGGTGGCACGCCATCGAGGATGGAACAAAAGGCAAAGGTACAGGACGATGGATAGCGGAATTTATATTGGATCCATCAAAGAATAGGGAGATTGCACAATAGATGTT
>JAMOBH010000511.1:0-2569 GCA_039908085.1 Magnetococcus sp. YQC-5 | reverse complement strand
TCAGTCCCAATTGCAGCAACGTGTTGTCCACCCGGCCTTGCAGGCTCGAAGGGGCGTTTGGGATGGAAAGTCCTGTGATATCCGTGGTGGGGATGTGTTCATTCTGCAAGGCACGGGAGTAGGAGATCTTGAAAGTGCCGCGTGTGTCAGGAGTGAAATGATACCCGCCTCCAAGGAAGATCTGGTGGGCTTCGTTGTTCAAAGGCAGGGTCAGATAGGCATGGTTGGTCAATGTCGCTGGATTGTTTCCTTTGAGGATGGTATCCACAAGATTGTTTTCATTTCTGAACCAGCTACCATTATAACCACCCAATAATTGCAAACGGTCTCCGGTAAAGCTCAAGGTGGGTTCCAATTGACGTATGGTCCAATCCACGGGTTCCAGTGCGAATTCGTTTGAACCCCCTCGTCCCCATTGACGGGTGCCTTCTTTGGTTTCGTTTCTGAAATTCAGGTTGAACTTGATTTTGCTGTTCAACGCACGAAAGGTATTGAGGCTCACGCGCTCTCTATCGGTTCTGATTTGAACTGTGGCTCCATCTCCAGAAGTGGTGGTTTTTGGAATGGTTTGCGTGGTGGTTCCAAGACCTTCAGTTTTGGAGTTGACTGAATACGGTGTCACGCGAGGAATTTCATTATAATCGACACGAAAGCCCCATTCTCCCTGGCGTTCCAAGTCAACTTTGACTTCGCGATTAGAATCCATCCCCAGATTGCGACCCTGGGTAGTGATCCAAGTGCCAGTGGCCTCATCGCGCTTGATGATTTTGGCATCGAACAACAACGATCCGTGGGAACTTCTCTGGCCGTCAAATGTTCCCAATTGCTGGCGTTGCCCATCCAGGTAGCCAACGCCAACCGAGATGGAGCTGTCTGGTGTCGTGAAGGGGGCGGCAGTCGGACTCATATCCCATGGATTGGCCTGATTTTTTTTTGGTTCCTGCTCCGACCAAGCCGGGCCTGTTCCAAAAACCAGCAAAACAGTAACGCAGGTAGTATGGGCCAGTGCATGTTTGAGTTTGCTCATGATTTTGGTTCTCCCAATGGTTGGGTCAGCGTTGGAAGCGTCCGGGTTTGGCAGCATTTGGAAGTGTATTTTCATTGCTGTTGCTGCCATGAATATTGATATGGCATTTCAGGCATCCACGAGCTACTGATCCCAGCATGGCCGAATTGGTGGTGCGACTATCGGGCAATCCTGCCACCTGTCCACGGTGCGTGGTACTGCTGTGACAATTTTGGCACAAATAAGGGGGACGGTAGGTGAGCAAATTATCCAGCACGGTTCCATGGGGGTTGTGACAATTCAGACAATTCTCCGCCACTGGGGGATGGTTGTGCAGAAAAGGACCGCGTTTTTCCATGTGACATTGGTAACAGGTATCATTGATGGTATCTGTTTTCAGGGCTTTGTGACCTGTCGAACCATGGGGATTGTGGCAGTTGGAGCAGACCATTTTGCCTTCGGGAACTGGGTGATGCGAGGGGCGATTGAACATGGCGCGCTGAATTTTATGGCAACCGAAGCAGACATTGGGCTGGCTGAGTTTATCCAATACACGATCATGGTCGGTATGGATTTCATGGCAGTTGGTGCAAGCCACATCCTGATTGGAATGGGCACTGCTGGACCAGTACATGAGTTGATTTCCCTGATGGCAGGTTATACACGTCTTGTTGATGGTCGCAGCCGGAGTGGTGTTGGTCTTGAAAGTGCCAAAATTTTCATCGATGCGGGCATCCAGGCGAATTTGGGGTGAACGTCGTCCATAGGTGATGTCAGGTTTTGGACGTTTGTTGTCACCTGGCTGTTTTTGTTTCATATGTGCTTGACTGGCACCATGACAACTGGTACAGGTTGGAGTTCTTTTGTCTGCCAATGTTCCATGTTTGGTTTTACCAATGGCGAGTACTGAGGCGGAATCCTCTTCTTCGTGACAAAAGGTGCATTCGGCATCCCCCCGCAATACCGTATCCTTGCGCAATGGCTGAACTTCTTGGGCCTCGACCGGTGGGGCACTTGGCAGCAAACCGATTGCGATGCAGAGAATGGACAAAAATCGAAACATCTTCAAATTATTTTCTCCTTCAGTACCAAGCTAAAGCGACAAAATCCAACGAATGAACTCTTTAAGATGTTCGTTATCGTTGAAATCGGTCTTTTTATGATCTTCTTCTGTGCCATCGGCCAGCTTGACCTTGGGGGTGCTGGTCAAGTGCTTGAAGAGCTTTTCTTCGGCTTTGGCATCGCCTTTGTATTTCTGCGAGACTTTGATGTACGAAGGCCCATTTTTCGATTTCTGGATGGAATGGCATTTGGTGCAGTCGTTGCGTTTCAGCACTTCGAGGGCTGATGCGGCATCCAGTTCTGCTTGGGCTGTTCCGGTGCTGATGCATGCTCCAAGCAGGATGCCCAAGGGCAGCAGATGGCGAAAGGGTCTTGATCCAGGAGTGATGCGCACATTCACGTCGAGATTTTCCATGGCAAAGTAGTGTAAGGTAAAGTGATATCCATTTTTTAATTATTAAAAAAAAAGAGGGAGTTTGAGGGATTCATCCCTCAAGATTT
>JAMOBH010000143.1:0-13323 GCA_039908085.1 Magnetococcus sp. YQC-5 | reverse complement strand
CCTGGGCCATCTTGCCGCCATAGGGGGGATTGGAGAGGATGACTGCGTATTTTTCCTTCTCACCCACATTTTCGCTGTGGCCGCCGACTCCGCCGGTTACGCCGGGGAGTTCTACACCCAACGCCATATCATCCGGGCCATGGTGGAGGTGGTGCAGCCCAAAGCGGGAGAGCGGGTCTATGACCCTTGCTTCGGCACGGCGGGCTTTCTTGGGGAGGCGGCGGACTATATCCGTGATCCCAAGCGGAGCGGAACCCTCAGCACCCGGCAGTTGGACCATCTCCAAGGCAGCACCTTCTATGGCATGGAGATCAAGCCGCTCACCTACTTGTTGGGCACCATGAATATGATCCTGCATGGAATCGAGGGGGCCAATCTGGAGTTGGGCAATACCCTGGAGGTCCACAGCGAAAATGTGGGTGAGAAGGAAAAATACGCAGTCATCCTCTCCAATCCCCCCTATGGCGGCAAGATGGCCCAGGACAACCAGACCAACTTCCGAGTGCGGTCCGGGGCCACGGAATGCCTCTTCGTGCAGCACATCATGCGCAACCTGGCCAAAGGTGGACGGGCGGCGGTAGTCATCCCTGAAGGGGTATTGTTCCGGGGTGGCCCGGACCGCAAGGTGCGTAAGGAACTGTTGGAACAGTTCAACGTCCACACCATCCTGTCACTGCCCGCCGGATGCTTCCTGCCCTACACCGGGGTCAAGACCAACGTGCTCTTTTTCGACCGGCCCAAGAACGGCAAGGCCACGGAAAGCGTCTGGTTCTACGAGTTGACCAACGACGGCTTTGAACTGAAGCAGACCCGCAAGCCCATTCCAGGCAATCAACTTCCTGACTTCCTGGCCAAATGGCGCGATCGAGTTGAAGGCGACAATTCCTGGATCGTACCCATCCAGGAGATCATCAAACGGGATTACGACCTCTCAGCCAAGAATCCAAATAGGCAGGACGACTACGAGCACCGCCCGGCGTTGGAGTTGGTCCAGTCCATCAAGGCCAAGGAAGAGCGGATCATGGATCTGCTGGGTGAGCTTGAGGCGATTTTGGAGGCTGACCAATGAATTGGCCTCAAGACTGGAACGAGTTTACGTTGGGAGATGTTGCCCAATATCTCAATGGGAAGGCATTCAAACCATCGGATTGGGGTACCGCTGGGCTGCCCATAATCCGGATTCAGAACCTTACAGACCCGAACAAGCCATGCAATTATTTTGCAGGGCGAATTGAAGATCGGTACAGAATCTCAAATGGTGATTTGCTGATCTCATGGTCAGCCACCCTCGGATCATTTATATGGGATGGCGGCGATGCTGTTTTAAATCAACATATTTTCAAGGTTGTTCCTAATCTGAGGCTCGCTGATAAAGAGTTTTTGCACTATCTTGTCTTAAACATTTTAGATGAAATGGCCAAGCATACTCATGGGTTGGCCATGAAGCATATCACCAAAAAGAAGTTCGAAGCCCTTGTCATCAAGCTTCCTTCTCTTGACGAACAACGCCGCATCGTCACCCGCATCAAGGAGTGCATGGAGCGGGTGGAGGAGATTGAGGCTTTGCGGGCTGGGGCGATTGAGGAGGCCTTTTTCCTCGGCTCAGCAGTATTCGCCGACCATGTCGAATCGCTTAACCATTCTGATTTCGGATCGACAGTCCTCGGTGACGCCGTTGAAGAATGCAAGTACGGAACATCGATCAAGGCGAACACATCAGGGACTGGCTTTCCGATACTGAGGATGGGCAACATTCAGAATGGTCGGCTGGACGTTTCTGACCTGAAACATATTGATCTGCCAGAGAACGAAGCCGAGAGGTATGTGCTCCAGCATGGTGACATTCTAATCAACCGAACCAATAGCCTTGAGTTGGTTGGAAAATCTGCGGTGTTTTATGGTCTTGAAGGTCAATGGGTCTATGCATCATATCTCGTGCGTCTTCGCATTGATCGCTCAAAGGCGATTCCTGAATACGTCAATGCTGTCATTAACAGTCGCATCGGAAGAAATTACGTTTACCGAACCGCCCGTAGAGCCATTGGAATGGTGAATATCAATGCACAAGAAATTCAACGCATGCCATTACCTCTTCCTTCTCTTCAAGAGCAAGAAAAACTTGTACAGCAGATGGCGGAAGTTGAACCCATCGTTGATGAATTGAAACGGTCATTCTCCAGTGATGGTATTGAGCATCTTCGGGAATCCATCCTCCGCAAAGCCTTTGCTGGTGAGCTGTAACCATCATGTCTCATGATTCCACCAAAGCCAGCCTTTGGCACTTGCTGGACCATATGCGCCGGACACCTCTGAATCCATCCGAAGTACCCGCGGCTTTGGCCAGCCTGATTTTTCTGCGATGGGTGGATTTCCAGGAGGCGGAACAGGAGGCCATCGCCTCCTTTGATGATCTGGAGCACACCCCGATCCTGCCGCCGGAACTGCATTGGCGTGCTTGGCACCAGCTTGAGCCAGAGGCACTCCTTCCATTTTTCCGGGAACGGCTGATTCCCGCCCTGCACGAGCTGGGCAACGCCCGCCATGCCTCCTTGGCCACCCAACTGCATCATGTGATCCAGCCCATGGAGGCGTTGGCCCGAATCCACCCCATGGCGCTGATTCCCATGGTCCACTGGCTGGCGGATCAACCCTTTGAGACTCCCCATGACCGACGCAACCTCCTGGCTGCTTTCGACAGCCTGTGGGGAGAAGGAAAAACAGCTCTTCCCTCTGGTGATGGTTACGGTGATGGTTGGGGGGATGGCGCAGGTTCCGGCGCGGGGGACGGCTTTGGCGGCGGCTACGGCGATGGGGCTGGCGATGGCAGTGGTGCAGGTTTTGGCGGCGGCTATGGTGATGGTGCGGGAGATGGCTCCGGTTCCGGATATGGAGGTGGTTCCGGTGCTGGTGCGGGAGATGCTTTCGGGGGCGGCGTTGGCTTTGGATCATTTTCCATTCGAGAGGAATTCAATCGGACGCCGTCTGGCATTACCCGTTTAGTCGCCGCGCTGGCCAACCTTGACCCGAATGCCCGCATCTATGATCCCTGCTTCGGTTCCGCTGGACTGCTCACCGCCATCCAAGAGCGCAGCGTGGTCAGCAGGGACAAGGGATTTTCCCGGCCTAACGCCACGGGGCTGACTGTTTCCGGTATTGAGGTCAACCCGGGCAGCTACATCATTGGGCTGACCCGTCTGATCCTGGCCGGGGTCGAAGATCCCCAGTTGGAACTGGGCAACGCCCTGGAACGCACGCCTTCCACTTCTCCGCAAAACGATGGCTTCGATCTGGTGGTGGCCAATCCCCCCTGGGGGGGGCGCATTGGCCATGGCGCGGTCATCGGTCAGTTTCCCGTGCAGACCAACGATTCCTCGGGCCTATTCGTGCAACACGCCCTTTCCCAACTGCGGGTTGGGGGTCAGGCCATCCTGATTCTGCCTCAAGGCATTCTTTTCCGTGGAGGTCAGGAACGCCGCCTGCGCCAGATGCTGGTGGAAAGCCACACCGTGGAAGCAATTATTTCGCTGCCCAACGGTGCGTTTCTCCCCCAGACCGGCATTCTGACCAGTATCCTGATGGTACGCCGGGGCGGCGCAACACAAAAAATCCGCATGGTGGATGCGAGCGGATTCGTCCACAAAAAGGGCTCAGGCAATCAGACCTCCACGTTTGATGTCGAACGCATTCCAGAGTTGGTAAAAGCAGTTCAGACCCCACATTCCTCCCAGGATGGCTGGGACGTGACCATCCAGGAACTGGAGGCGGTGGAATGGGATTTCACCCCCCGCCGCCGGGATCAAAGTGCGTTGGCCAACATCTTCGAATCCCTCGGAGATGAAGTGCGGATTTTTCCTCTCGGAGATTGCTGTGCGGTGCTCTCCGGTCGGCAGATCCCTTCCGCCGATCTTGTGGATGAGCCGCCAGCAAAACAGCCGATTCCCTACATCCGCATCAAGGATCTTCAGCGCGGTCAGGTTTCTCGGGCATCGTCCTGGCTGTCGCCCAAGGCCACTGCACATCTGGAACCCGGATGGAAACTGCGCCCAGGCGACGTGCTTCTCTCTAAATCAGGGACCATCGGCAAGGCGGGCATTGTACGCAATGTTGCTGTGGGAGCAATTCCAGCGGGTGGATTTTTTGTTCTGCGTCCCAACACCGATCAACTCGATTCCAATTTTTTACTGGCCTATCTGAACAGCAATGAGTGCCGGGCCTGGATGAATGACCGAGCCCGAGGTGCGACCATACAGCATCTGTCAAAAAACATTTTGGCTGAACTTCCGGTTCCCTTGCCACCATTGCAAATCCAGCATCGCACCGCCAACCAACACCGGGAACATGGCATAGATGCCATGGCCTATCTGGCCCAGTTGCTGACGTCAGGAGAAAAAGACTCCATTGCGGAATGGGTGGACGACGCGCTGCGCCATCTTGAGAAATGGCCTGGCAGTGACGAACACTCGGCAAGCCTGCATTGGCTGTTGCATGGTTCCTGCCTGGGAGGCTCCTTTACCGGCGTATTGCACGACGTTCGGGAGGGTTTGACGGGAGGCAACGCCTTGAATGAATGGGTTTCCTGTCTGGACAAGGCGGCTGACATCCTCAAGGACGTGGTCGATGTCCCGCAGGGTTCAGCGCTCTATAGTCTGCTGCAACAATCGCTCATCGAATTCCAGAAAGCCGTCGGCAAAATTTCCGGCCATCTTCCCAATGAAGCGAAGGCCCGTGATCTCAACGAAAAATTTATTGGGCGCATCGAGTCCATCATGGAAACCATGGTGGGAGCCGTTTCCGTCATCATTGCCAGTGTGACTACTTCGCTCAAAGCTGTCTCCCAGGCTGAAATCGAGGTTTCCATCCAAAATAATGGCCCGTTGCCCTTGCGGGACCTCCAGGTTTCCACGCACCCGAAATGGGGTGAGGAAACCATCCCCTTCTTGCCGGAAATGGGTTCCAGCATTTTCCACATGTCGGGAACCGTTCCACGCAGTATCGGCCAATTCTCCCTGTGGGTGAGGTGGTCAGCCCTGGCCATGAATGGCGTGAGAATGGAGGGCCAGCGTGAACTGGCGTTTGATGTCGCCGCTGATAACGATGAGCGCCAGGAAATGGCTGAACTGGGTGGAAGCCCCTACGTATGTGGTGATCCGGTTGGCCCTGCCCGTGATGATGTCTTCTTCGGTCGTGAGGATCTGCTGGAACGCATCCGGCGGCAGGTGATGGAAAGCGGCAATGTCGTGCTGCTGGAAGGAAACCGCCGGGCCGGCAAATCCTCCATTCTTCGCCACATGGAAGGCACGGAGCGCATCCCCGGATGGATGGGCATCTATTGTAGCCTGCAAGGGGCGGAAGGCAGCCGGGACGGCATCGGCGTCCCCACGGTGGAAGTGTTCCGAACCATGGCGGTGAGTATCGCCAAAGGGCTTGCTTCTCTGGGCCAGGAAACGCCTCTCCCCAATGGTGACACCCTTGCCGCCGGGAAAAAACTTGGCATCGCCCGAGCCTGCAAACAGGGGATTGGTGAAGACGCTCCTTTTGCAGATTTTCAGGAATACCTGGAAACCGCCCTGGATCTGCTCCAGCGACACCATCTTGGGCTGCTGCTCATGACCGATGAGTTTGACAAGCTTCAGGAAGGGATCGACCACGGCGTCACATCTCCCCAGGTGCCGGAGAACATCCGCTTCCTGGTTCATGAGTATCCCCGTTTTTCCGCCATCCTGACCGGCTCCCGTCGGCTGAAACGCCTTCGGGAGGAGTATTGGTCCGCCCTGTTTGGCCTGGGCACCCGCTTCGGCGTCTCCGCACTCTCCGAGGAAGCTGCTCACCGCTTGGTGGTGGAACCGGTGAAAGGGAAACTCTCCTACTCCCGGGAAGCCGTGGCCCAAGCCTGCCAGCTGACGGCTCGTCAACCCTATTTGTTGCAGTGCCTGTGTAACCGCATTTTCGACCTGGCCGCCCAACTGAAAACCCGATCCATCACTCTGGATCTTGTCAACCAGGCCGCCGATGCCATGGTTGAGGACAACGAGCACTTCGCCAGCCTGTGGGGCTACGCTCGCACCGACCGTCGGCGTTTTCTCATGGCTCTGTGTGAAAAGGCCAGCGCTGACAAACTCCTGTTGGGTGTTCTGCAGGAACAACTCGTAGGATATGGAATCGAGGTCACTGATGATATGCTGATCGAGGATCTGGAGTTTCTTCGCGAGTTGGAGCTGATCGAGCTGGTCGGTGAAGCCAATGCAGGGCATTACCAGTTGGCCATTCCGCTGATGGGAACCTGGATCCACCGTCAACAGGATTTTGCCGCGCTCCAAACCAAAGCCCGGAGTGAAACGGAGGACCAGCGTGATTGACCCCATCTTCCCTGTTCTGGGACCCAAGATCCCACCCATGATTGGCCGTGCCGCCATCATGCAGAGGTTATGGAGTGACCTGACAAAGCCGAGTCCCAGCCACCTATCGGTGGTCGGTCCCAGGTATGCTGGGAAAAGCGTTCTACTCCAGGCCCTGGCAGGTCGGATGCAATCGGAAGAGTCCTCCTATGGGGCGGTCATTCTCTGGGATCTTGGGCATCAGACTCCGGATTCGGATGATGCCTTTGTCCTGGCCATGTGCAAGCGGCTGGGACAGGGACTCAAGGCGGTTAATGAAGAGTGCTCAGAACTGCTTCTCTCCACCGGGAGTACTCCCTATGGAGATCTCCAAGAAGTCCTGAGCATGCTCCTGGAAGAGGGGATCAAGATCCTCATGCTCTGGGACGGCTTTGACAAACCCCTTGGCGCAGGCCGACTGACCCGCAACCTGTGGGATCAACTCCGTGAGTTGGCTCAATCTCCAAGCCTTCGCCTCGTCACAGCCACCCGCCGCCCTCTTCAGGAGTTGATCCGCAGCGAAGAATCCGTTACCAGCGACTTCTGGAACATCTTCGATATGAACCCCGTCAAGATTGGTCCGTTCGACGATGCGGACAGGGCAGCAGTCCTTGCTGCAGTCTCGACCTGCCAGTTCAATGGCGGCGCGAAAACGGAATTGGTCAACTGGACCGGGGGATATCCCCCGCTTTTCCTGTCGTTGGTTAATCATGTGGCGGCGCAACCTTCCCAGCAGATGGACAATGCTGCAGTCAATGCTGCCGCTGAAAGTGTTCTTGGGAATGGGCTAAGCGGGATCCTGGACGATTTGTGGAGAGATTGCCCAGAACCGTCCAAAGATATCTTCCGCCACTTGGTGGAACGCGGGCAACTGAACATTTCCGAAGTCGGCAAGGATGAACGCGACCGATTGACAGAAAAAGGGTTCGCCAAGGTCTCTGCCAATAAAATCACCCCTACCTGCCGACTTCTGGAACGGCACATCAGCAGTCAGGGGGACGACGCCGGAAGTTTGGTACGCCTGTTCGGTGAATGGACCGATTACCGAGCCAACATCCGGGGTGTTCTCCAACGGCGGCTGAACCAAATCCAAAATGTCGATGAGCGTCTGAAACGGCTTATCGAGCGGAGCATTGAGGACATTCCGGATTACCCGGGCGAGTGTCTGGCAAATATGCGCGGCATAGCCGACAGGGCGCTTAATCTGATATGGGAGGCAGAATTTCCAGAGAAACGGGAGATTCCAGCAGAATGGATCGCCGAGTGGCGACTTGAATACTCATTCCCCCCTGATCGTCCACAACAGATCAGGCTTCTGCAACTCATGACCGGAGCCTACAGAACTCAATCTCCCCCAAAGGCGAAAACAGTCAATAAGAGCGTTTATTACCTACTGAACAGTATCTTCAACTTTGGGAATTTTGGCCAGCACCTCGATGGGGAGCAGGTAGCAGATGGAACGGCTGTGGCCTTGGTGATGAGCTGTATCGAGTTGGCAGCTTGTCTCAACCAACCTGCTCCAACCCCATAGAAAACATGAAGATTGCACCATCATGGCCCGATGTCGCCTTCAATATATCTGACTAGCAGATGGTTTGACCTCTTTTTTCCTCCAACTATCCCTGTAAATCTTGTACACAAGATTTACACTTTTTATCATGTCGCACACCCCGCATGGTTGCATGTCAAGTTAACTCTGATTCAAAATTTCTTGACAATGATCAAGAAAACTCTTAAAGTTAACTTTACATCAACAACCAACAAGGAGGACCGCATGTCCAACATCGGCTACATCCGGGTATCCAGTCACGGGCAATCGACGGTGCGCCAGCTCGACGGGATCACCCTGGACAAAGTTTTCGAGGAGAAGGTCAGCGCCCGCACCACCCGACGCCCCCAGCTTCAGGTTTGCCTGGAGTACCTGCGCGAGGGTGACACCCTGCACATCCACAGCATCGACCGCCTGGCCCGTAACCTCTTCGACCTCCAGCAACTGGTCGAGCAGTTGACCACCAAGGGGGTGACCGTGCGCTTCCACAAGGAGCGGTTAGAGTTTTCCGGCAAGAGCGACCCGATTGCCCGGCTGACCCTCCAGTTGATGGGGGCCTTCGCCGAGTTCGAGCGGGTGATCATCAATGAGCGGCGGATCGAGGGGATCGCCAAAGCCCGCAAGCTGGGGCGGCAGATCGGAGCGCGGCCCAAGCTGAACACGGCACAGGCCGATGAGTTGCGGCAGCGGGTAGTGGCGGGTGAATCGAAGATGGGGTTGGCCGTCGAGTACGGGATCAGCAGGCAGGCGGTGTACAACTATCTGCGGCAGGGGTGAGGCATGCCTTGGGAGAACGCTGTTGCCTACGGTTCGTCGTCACTGGATGGCCAACAGAGTTCGCACCGCTCCATGTGGCCATGGTCGCATCGTGAGTAACGCCGTGCCACGCGCATCGTGAGGAAGGCGTGCGCTGCCTCGTTTGAGGTCTCCGTCAACCGCAGCGAGAGGAAGCGCCCTTCCCACGTTGCCAACGCTGCCGCCACTGCAAGACTCATGGTGCGCAATCCCAACACCAACTCATCCCCTTTCCACAAGGCCAGGGCTTGGGCGGTGCCAGCGTCGATGGTGGAAACGCCGTTCAGACTGAGCACCACGCCCTTCCACGCTGCCAGGGCCTGGGCTGCTCCCTCGGACACACCGGTGACCCCATCGAGGATCAGGGCGAACCCGTCCCAGCCTGACAAAACCCGCGCCACCTCCTCGGTCAGGGTGGTCACCTGGTCAGCGCGGATCATCCCGCCGCTCCAGTCCGCGATCTCAGCGGCATCGGCAACGGATAGCTCGGTGATGGAGAGAATGGCCGTGTTCCCGGTCGGCAGGTTCAGTGTCATGTGGTCCTCCGGCAATGGCAGGGGTGGGAGCGCAGGGGTCGCGCTGGCCACGCAAATTACGCCCGGATTCTGAACAATATGATCATGCAGAAGAGTTGTTGAGCTTTTTGGCTATACGGGAATCATAAGGCAGGATACACTAAGATTGACCCACGCAAAATTCTATGGCTTTGCGATGTCTTTTCGCTTTCGCATATAGCGATATTGTATCAAAAAAAATCAACAGGACCACAATGCCTAATAATAGAATACCAATCAAAAATGCAGGTGCATTGAATAGATCGAAAGGTATACCGGTAATCCCCAACCGTAGCAATCCTGCAAAGCGACTACCTATGCTTGCGGAGGAGCCTGAAGCTGCGCCAGCATATATGCGTCCTGGATCGGACACCTATGATATAAGACAAAAGCTTCCGAAATTTGAAAGCCGAGAGGCAATGAATGAAGAGAAAAATTTAAGATATTCGTTACTGTTGAAAAACAAAGTAAAAGGGGCTGATGCTGTCGCTACCAGATTGTCAGAATGTGTACCGAGACCATGCATGAGTCCAGCTTGTCCAGAGTGCGCACGACTATTTCGCCGCTGGAAGTTCTGGGCGATAAGCAAGCTTTTCCGAGGGGAAGAGACATATTCGGTAACCATCGTGCCCACAACAGCCCGCATGGGGGACGATGATCTGATGAAATTTAATCCCCGCAGCTTTGCCGAGCGAATCCGTCACCAATTAGATGAAGTCAATGTAGACGTCATTGCGGTCGGCGGCATAGAGATTGATTATCATTCTCATGTCAGGCTTTGGCAACCACATATTCACCTGTTGGTGAGTGGCGCAACTAAAGAAGAACTGCTTGGTCTCACACGGTTCTACAGGACAAAGCGCGAGCTAGATAATTCAGATGGAGTAAGAAAAGTTCCTGTTATGATAAAAAAGATTGACAATCGAGCAAAGGCATTTAGCTATATTCTAAAAATGAGACCTATGCGTCGTGACCATTTTATAGGTAAAGACGGCAGTTACCGTCGCCCTAGGAAATATCGTTTAGATGAGCCTCAATTATCTCTATCACTCGTCATGCTTAACAAATTTAAGCTGACTGACTTTTTGTTTCTGTATAATGTAAGTCGCAGAGGAAGCATTCTAAAGTCCAATTTTTATTGATGCTATTATTGATCTGGCTTTGCGCTATTCTTCGTGTAGCATCCTCTCAACATCCAATCGATGCGCATATATAATATCATCTTTTCCGTCCGACTTGATTCTGACTTGTTTAAGCTTGGTATTAAGCCTGGTCAGCAAGAATCCTCGTTGATCAAGTTCCTCAAGGACCATATCTCCTAAATCATCTGAATCTTCTAACGCTCCAGCAGTTAACAGCAACTCAATTCGCTCACCACGAGCCATACGAATATAGCAGCCACTAATCGGATTTCTAATGACCTTTATAGAATCAGATTTCAGGCTATCAATCAATTTTTCTTGCGAATCGTAATGCGCTATTTCCTTCCGGACTGCTTCAATGATTTCCTCTACCTTAACCAGTGCTTCTTGTTCAGCACTCATGGGACGAGCCATTACGGCTTGTTTATAAGAATAAGCAATTGCCTTTAATGCATCATTACGTTTCCATGGAAGTATTTTATATCGAATGGCAAGTGTGGCTGCCGCATATATCAAGGCGTATTTATCTGCACGCCTCTTTTCAACTCCGACATCACGATTAACATGCGCATAGTGAAAGAATGCATCCATTCTGGTTGCGATAAAAATAAGTAATTCATCTTTCTTTGCTGCATCAGAAATGTCTTCAAGTAAATGTTTAATGTAGGTATGAAACGCAATCCCATAGTGCTTGCCAGATAGTTTGTCTAGCTTTTTACAGAAATCAGGAAACGAGGTTATGCCTTCAGGAAGGCTTTTAAAAACCCCGAGCTCCTTACCCATATTTGATGGTTGATCGATTAACCGAACCTCTTCTCCAGATAGACGATCTTGTCCTCCAAGATTACTGTGGGCTGCCATACTATATTCACCAGCACTAAGAAACATCAAATCCCAACAGTCAATTACAGGTGAATTATCACGCGCCGACATTGAATGGCGTGCTTTTGGCGTACCCTGCGTAATGTCATAGACAGCTGCGGTTGCCATTTCTGCGGCAATTTTCTTATTTTTGTGAAGCAGTTTTAATTCGTCTAGCAATAAAGTTAGAGCATTGTGACCAGCACATACCTCTTCAACTGCAGCCTGCGTGAATTTCCATGATTTTACATACGCAGGGGGCCCGATTACTGATGCGCACACTAACATGATGGTGCTTTTCCCATCACTGCTTTTTGAATATAGGTGAATCCCTCCCCCTTTTATACCGACCAACTTTAAAAGTGGTCCAGCAAACATTGCAGATAAAGACAACATCATGACAGGGCTGTGCAACGCGAGAGCAGGAATTTCTTGCCATTCCTCTAGGGTAGAATCTGATTTCCCTGTGGCTGCACAATATGCTAAAAAAGATTCATTTAATTCATGTTTGTTGAATTTTTCTAAACGTATTACGGCATGTTTGAGTACAAACTCATTACCATATAAACCGGTTTTTGGAACCATTTCAATTGTACGAGCTGGCGCGACATTTTTTAGGTAGTCTTGAATATTTTGCCAATCACTATCTGTGAGGTTAGTTGGCATCCCAGCATCAACTAGAACAGTCTTGATTTTTCCAAGATTCAGCACATCTGATCGCATGATAGACGTGGTTCGCACTCTCCCCTGGAAATCCCGAAATCTGAGAGCAAACAGGATAGGCGCCTTTCCTGGGTATGCTTTTGCTGCATAGGCAATCACTTTCGGTTTGTCGGTCATCTTTTTCTCCAGAGTTACTTCAACTGAAAGTAAGGATTATTTTTAGTTTATTTTATGTGACGTTCCTGCCAATGATTTTATCTGCCGGTTTGCTTACGCTGCCTTTTTGAGGGAGCGACTTGTCATGCTTGTCATGTTTGTCATGCGCCACAAGGGACGGGCCAATAAATACATATCGATTATTTTCAAATTGTTACGCACAAGTACTCTGTACGGCAAATATCGTAGTGGCACGTTACAAGCATTACAAACATGACAAACGATGCGCGCAGGGCGATTTTATGACGAAGTGGCTGGCATAATTAATATTTCCAGTGTTGGCGACATGTTTCGTCAAAATACCCTTTCCTCCTGTTCCTCAGCCCCAACAGATAGGTGCGTTGAGGTTTTCGAGAAAAAATCTCACCAAAACCAGTGTGAGTGAACGTGTCTCGCAGTTGGTTTGATCGCCTCAACCACATCGGCAAATTTCCAAAGACGAGCAATACAGCACGAACTGCCATCGTATGCTTTCTGAGGATGAGAGAGTGTAAGTATACCACACAACTGCCAGTTATCCAAGGGTCAGATAGTGATTGGCAGTCGAAGTGCAGGGAGGGTGGCTGGCCGGTGCTCATGGCTATGAACGAATAACAGACTGGGGTGTCATCCCGTTCTGGAGCGAGGAGTGTCCTTACTGAAGGTGTTGGCTGACATCTACCCAATGGATCGTGTTGAAAAGGCATGCGATTTTCATTAGAGAGGGTCGAGGGAGTAGGAGTCTCTACCGTGATCTTTCGTATGGCGCGGTGATCTCCGATGCCTCCGGCAGAAGATTTGTCCTGACTGCTTTGCTGGGGCAAGTGCTGCTGATCTGAACGAATGACCGCCGATATGGCGTTGACGAGCCACCCGCCCAAGAATACTCTAAAGCCCATCAAACGATTTGTTGCTGCGCGCTATCTGGCTGTTCCGGAAGACCCTGATGGCTGAGACCATCCCATCCTCTGATTCGATCTACCACCAGTTCTTTGCGCATCCAGAGGTGGTGGCCGATCTGTTGCGGAATTTCCTGGACCCTGCGGTGCTGGCCGAACTGGATCTTTCGCGGATGATGCGGCTGAACACCAAGTTCACCGCCCCGACCGGACAACGGCGGCGGGGTGATGTGGTGTGGGAGATTCCCATCCGGGCTGGTGGCAGTGTGGTGGTGCTGTTGATCCTGGAGT
>JAMOBH010000142.1:0-13330 GCA_039908085.1 Magnetococcus sp. YQC-5 | reverse complement strand
AAGGGCTTCGCCCCTGGACCCCACCAAGGGCTTCGCCCCTGGACCCCACCAGTGGCTTCGCCCCTGGACCCCACCAATGACGTCGCCCCTGGACCTACATCTATTTGTCCTGGTTTAAATGGAAAATCCTCATCCTGATCTTGGTATGGTGGTGGTCATTCCTTGTTGTGATGAACCCGATGTGTCAGGGGTACTCGATTCTCTGACCCATTGTGTTCGTCCAGCCTGTGTGACCGAAGTCATCGTCGTATTCAACCACGCTGAAGATGCCCCCTGGGAGACCCGTTTGCGTCATCAAGCCACTCTGGAACAGGTCCGACTCCGGTTTGGCTCGTGGAACAATGTCAGTTTGAGGTTTTATTTTTTGGATCATCCCGATTTGCCTGCCCGTCATGCCGGTGTGGGGTTGGCGCGCAAGATCGGCATGGATCTGGCCTTGGCGCGGTTGTTGGCTGTTGGGCGACCGGATGGTGTGATCCTCTCGCTCGATGCCGACTGTCGTGTGGCCACGGATTATCTGGTGGCCTTGCAGGATCATTTTCGTCTGCATCCAAACACACCAGGGTGTGCCATTCATTTTTGTCACCCATTGGATGGTCTGAATCCCCGTCAACGCCTTGGGATTGTTTTTTATGAACTTTCCTTGCGTTATGTGGTGCATGGATGGCGTTATTGTGGTTTGCCCAATGCTTTTCATACTGTAGGGTCTGCCATGGCGGTACGGGCCAGGGCTTATCAAAAACAAGGGGGCATGAATCGTCGTCAGGCCGGTGAGGATTTTTATTTTTTGCAAAAAATCATGGCTCTGGGACATTTCACGGCACTAAGTGCCACCACGGTTTTTCCTTCGGCGCGGATTTCACATCGGGTTCCGTTTGGCACCGGACGGGCCATGGCCAAATGGATGACCCAGGAGACTATGGATTATCTGGTGTGGCATCCCCAGGTTTTTGAGGAGCCGCGTGCCTTTTTTGCCGGGGTGGAAGGTTTGTATGCCGGGGCAGAGGAGATTCCTGGTACAGGGATGCATTTTCTCTCTTTTTTGGCGGAAATCGGGTTTCCAGAGCGTTTGCGGGAAATGCGGGCCAATACCGCCTCATCCGGGGCGTTGAAAAAGCGATTTTTTCATTGGTTTGACGGATTTCGTTTTCTCAAATGGGCCCATTGGGCCACAGCCCATGGTCTGGAGGAGGTGCCGGTCAGGGATGCAGCCTTGATTTTATTGGATAAAAGTCAAATTCCGCATTCCGCATCCATGAATATCGAGGAGGTGTTGGCCCTGTATCGCCAATTGGACAGAACATGATGACCTTCGAACAAAAAGATAAAGTCAAAAGCAAAACCCTGGGGGATGAATCCCCCAGGCCCCCTCTTTTTTTAAATAATTTTGAAAAAAATAATAAAAAAAAGGGTGGGGGTGTTGGGGGGCGGTTCACCGCCCCCCAAGGTCTTGATTTTTGAAAGATTTAATTGTTCTGTAACAATTTTGATTACTTGATCACACCTTGTCCGTGAACACACCATCCAGTGTAGGGGCATCCAATATACGTAAGGTCCACTCTTCCAAAACAGGTAATTCGGCTTTGGCAATTTTCTCATTGGCCCAAGCAGGCAAATGGCCAAAACGACGTTGCAATTGGCGCGTCAGAACTTTTGCTTCGCCAATCTGGATGCCATCTTGACGTCCTTGGTCCATCCACGGTTTGACCCACTCTTGAACACTCTCGGCTAACATGGTATCCACCTCATACAAGTCTGTCATTTCTGGAATATCGGCTTTTGGCAGACGTTTTGGCAGCAACACCCGCCGTAACCATATGGCGAATGCTCGTCGCAAACTGATTTGCTCTGGTGCCTTCAACCATTCCTGTAATGTCCTGACCAATTTGCGGACTGTCTCAACGGATCGGCTCTTTTCCAAGCGGAACAGGACCGCCGCCAGATTGCGCAGGGACTCCAGTTCCGATTCCGCCATGGTCGTCACGTCCAACACCAAATAACGCATATGAAGCTGATAGATTTCCAGACCGGGGACTGGAACGATCATCTCATTGATATCCAGGGGAACATCCCATTCCTGCTTTCCAGTATATACCACAACCGGCAAAATGGGGGGTAATTTTTTGTCTGGCAACTGTTTTGCCCGACGTAAGTCTTGGTAAAGTGAGAACATGTAATCTCCCACCCGCAGGGGCATGAAATCGTCTATCAATGCCTGGAACTCCAGCAGAATATACACATACAGCCAGACATCACCAAAACGCAACCGCCAGATGACATCATCCTCCCGATCACGGAACTCATCACCGACAAAGAGGGCGTTCGCCTTTTCCAGGGTGGAAAAATCGAGACGTGCCACCCAGTTCCCTTGAACGAAACCGAGGATCAGATCGCGCACCATCTCTGGATGGGAAAAAAGCAACTTAGTGATCGGATCTGTCCGCCATTTCAATGCCAGTCTCAGGAATTCTGCGGAGGATTACCCTTGCAGGATCGAACGGATGACAAAAAAACCAGCATCACACAAACAGCCCACTCCATCAAAAAGAGTCGCCCTTGGTGACAAAGCCCATAAAACCATCTGCCGTTGGATCCTGGAGGGGGCGAGGGTTATAGTGGTACAACCATATCTTGTTTTTGACGGCATCTGGAAGTGTACGTAGGTCATTATAATGGGCATGAACCTCCGTGTGAAAGGGCAATGTTTCACAATCCTGAAAAATGTATCTCACCTTTGGAGCCCATGTTTCCAGAATATCTGTCAAACCCGTGTCAAATATCGTGTCCGAGGTGAACAGGAAGCTTTTGTCGCTGGACAGGTCTTGAATGATGAGTCCGAAACTGTAGATGGGATGGACGCTGTTGAGAACATGCAGCATGCGCAAAGGCGTGAACTGGATGTTTTCCCACAAGAAAGGAGTATCCGGTGACAGTATTTGCAAATCAAAATAGTCCGAAATGGTCATGACACGGTCGCTGATGTACTCCAAACCGCTACGCAAAGCGTTTTTCCAAATTTTTTCATGCAGTACATCCACAGCATATAATTTGGGCTTGATGGCGTGGGGATTGAAATAAGTGCTGAACGCCAACCACTCCAGACCACCGATGTGGTCAGCATGGAGATGCGTGATATAAACCGCATCAATATCCACACGGGGCGTTTCATGTTTCATGCACCACTCATGCAGGGAAAAACGGGCATCAGATCCACAGTCAATCAACATGTTTTTTCCGGTTGTTGATCGGATCAATACATTCGATTGATAATACTCGGCTGTAGTAAAAGCAGAGCCAACCCCCAAAAAGGTGAGCGTCATCGCATTATTTTTATTCATGATGTTGGTTCCATAATCAACCTTAACAAAAACAATGCTAAAAATTATTTTCTGGCAAAATAAATCTGCTCTCCATGCCCCCCATTTCTGAGACGTTCCTCATGAAAACGCAACAGGGGATCTTCTGGCCATTGTTCCAGTGCCTTGGCAAAAGCCGTGTGGGCCTCAGGGTTCTCCTCGACCATCAGTCGATAGGCTTCCTGATAGGCCTGTATACGCAAGGAGGCGTATTCCTCTGGAGTAAGCGGTTCATAGGCGACCACACCAATTCCTTTGCCCTTCAGCATCAACGTGCCTATCAAACGGCCCTTGAAATCAGGCAGATGAGCCACAGTTTCTCCACTGACACAAATTCGGGTTCCCAGTTGACCATTGACTGTTTCCAGACGGGCTGCCGTGTTGATGGGATCTCCCAGAGCGCGATAATCGAAAACCGTCTTGCCGCCAAAATTCCCCAAAAGCACCCGTCCCGAATTGACCCCGATACGGGTATTTCCAAAAGGCATGCCTTCTTTATGGCGCGCTCTGGAAAATTCCGAGGCAAACTGATCCATCTCCAAGGCGCAGGCCAAAGCGCGTTGAGCATGATCCTTTTGCGACACAGGGGCTGAAAACAACACCGCAACCGCATCTCCCACAATGCGATCCAAAGTCCCTTCGTGTTTGAAGGCAATTTGGACCATCCCCTCCAGATACTCATTCAAGATGTTGACGATGATCGCCGGATCGCTGTTCTCGCCGATTTGCTCCATCAGCGAGGTGAAACCCGCCAGATCGGTCATGACAAAGGAACACTCCCGAAATTCCCCGCCCAGGCTTAAATGTTCAGGATTTTCCAGGAGAAAAGCCACACGGTTTGGCGAGATGTATTTGGAAAACGCACTCGTGATAAACCGACGTTCCTTTTCGGATTTCATATAAAAAGGTATGATGCATAAAAATAAAATCACTACCGCCACGATGGCACCAAGAATCCAGGTGAATTTTTTCTTCAATGGCCCTTTGATGTCATCTTCTGGCATGATGACTCCCACATGCCAGTTCAGATGGTAGGATGAGGAAAGGGATTTGAAAAAACCAATGAATTTTTCCTGTTGCGCGGTAAAATAAACAATTTTGTTGTCGAAGGGTTCCAACGGTTTGCCATGCGGGATGTTGAGGTGCTTTCTCAAGGCCGCATGGGCCGCGACCATGGCCTGATCCTTGACCTCATCCATATGGACTTGACGAATCATCCCTTTGCCGTCAGATGATAACTGGAGCATCTCCCGATAATTGGGCATGCCCACCAGCAGGCCATGGGCATCCACAATAAAAGCCCGACCGTGGGGACTGATCATCAGGTTGGCGAGAAATTCGGAAATGGATTGCAGCACCAGATCAATGGCAACGATACCGGTCAAGCGTCCCTGGCGCATGACAGGGATGGCAATCGTGGCACCAATCTGTCGGGTGATGGCACCCTTGAAGTTCTCTTCCCAGGTGTAAACATCGGTCCAGAATTTCCCCTGTTTTTTCTTGGCCCCAATATACCAGGGACGTTGACGCGGATCGTAAATTTTGATGGGATCCAGGGAGTCGAATTGCAAAATGCCCTCTTTGTCAGGGGCCTGCCAGGAGGTTTTCAGGTAAGGGGCAATCCCTTGCGCAACCCTTTCTTTTTGCGCCGCATCCTCCTTGGGCATGCTGGCTGCTTTGTCCAGTGCCTCCTGGCTGGCAGGGGAATCCTCCAGACGTTCAATGATGCGAATACGGGAGACGCCGTCTGGATCCTGTTTATACATCCATTGATTGCCCTGCTCGTCTCCGTAATAGATCAAACCAAAATGAGGAAAATAGCTCTTTTCCTTGTGTGCGGTGGCATAAAAATCCTGGACAAAGCTCGCGCTGCCAAGATTGGCGGCAATCCAGGAGGCATTGAAATCAGCTGAGTAGGCTGCCTGATCCAGAAAACTTTCTGTTTTCTCAAGGATTTTATGACCTACATTCACCAGATTGGCTGCAGCACCTTCCTCCAGTTGTTTGCTTGCACTATGGAACGTGCCGAGCAAGACCAGCAAGGCTGGAGCAGCAACAAGTAACGGTATCAAGAATTGTCTAAGATTGTTCAAATTCTTGCAGCCTTTCCATGTCAAGCATGGGGATTTCGAATGCGATAAAATTTTTGTGGTTTGTGTTCGCCAGAAAGAGTGAAAACTTTTTATTCGGTAAAGATCAACTCTGATGCATCGAACGAAAGAATTTCCATGCCATAGAGCGTGGTCAATTGCTCTCCAGGGTCTTTGCCATAGTATTGATGCAGTTCCCAGCGCAAGGCCTTGGTCAATTCAGGGGTCAAATGCACCCCCATGGCATGACGACCATTGGCCTCAAAGGCGGTTTTTTGCGCGTGAATTTCCGTGAGATTAACCATGATGTCTGATGAATCCTCTCAAGAGGGTTGGGTTGTGGAGTTGGTTTGACCATAGAGGCAAGAGACCAATTCGTTGATGATTTCGGCTGCGGACTGAATGCAACGGACCATGCCAACACTCTGTCCAGCCATCACCGAGCCGTATTCCACGTCACCATCAATGGCCGCCCGTTTGAGGGCACCTGCCCAAAACCGTTCCAACTCCAGTTGGGCATCCGCGCGCGCCTTGCGTCCCTCGCGCACTTCCCGGATCAGCTCCAATTGCAAACGATTGAATTGCTCGGTCCCCTTGTTGACCAGGGCACGCACTGGAATCACGGGCAATGCGGCATCAAACTGTACCGTGACCACGGCATCCCGTGACTGCGCGCGGATGAACTGTTGCTTGAAATGGTCATGGGCCACACACTCCCTGGCGCAGACAAAACGGGTGCCCACCTGCACCCCTGCTGCTCCCAACGCCGCCATGCCAGCCGTCATCTCGCCATTGGCGATACCGCCGGCCACGAAAACCGGGACTTCCTTGATGTGCGGTAAAATCTCCTGCACCAGCACGCTCGTGGAAACCGGGCCTACATGACCTCCAGCCTCATGGCCTTCGATGATCAAGGCATCGGCTCCACGCTGGATCAAACGTTTGGCCAGAGCCAAAGAGGGCGCAAACAGGATCACTTTCAGTCCGGCTGACTTGAGCGCGTCAATGGTCTCCCGTTGAGGAATGCCACCAGCCAGGACACAATGGCTCACCTGCTCCTCGATGACCATCTCCACGAATTGAGGCAATTCGGGATTCAAGGTGATGAGATTGACGCCAAAGGGCTTGTTTGTTTTTTCACGCACGGCCTGGATTTCTGCGCGCGCCAGAGGGACAGGCATGCTGCCTGTGGCCAGGACACCGAATCCACCAGCCTCGGAAATCGCGGCCACCAGGTTGCGTTCGGAAAGCCATGACATGGCACCTCCCATGATGGCGTGACGGGTTCCCAGAAAATGCATTCCCCGTTGCCAGGACTCCGGAGGTAGGGCTTGGCAAGACATTGAGATTTCTCCATGACAGTAAAACAATTAAAGCGTATACATACGAAAAAACCGGAAACAATTCCCGGTTTTTTCGTTGCAGGGCAGAAAGCGGGACTGAAGTTTCTCAGGGGTCGCTTCTTGTGATCACACACCAAGCATCAGGCCGCAGCCGCGATAGATGAAGCAAGGTCATCGGTTTCGTCTGATGTCAGCAGATTGTCGAGATCGTCATCTGAATCGAGATCGGCATGGATCGGTGCCGGGGGCTTTTTCATCGAGGAACCCAAAGAGACCTTCAGTCGCTCCTCAAGCCGGTTCAATGCCCACTTGGGATCAATGTTGACCAGGGAGCAGATCCAATTGAAAGATCCTGGTTCCATTGAAGAAGAATGAAACCATTTTCTTAAGGTGCGATAATCATACCGAAAAACGGGGTCTTCCATGACAGCCGGATCCTGGCGATACCTCTCCAGGGCCACCAGATCCCGAACCGCCCGATCCATGACAGCCATCCAGAGATGGGTGTCGTTGTTGTCCACTGCGGGTTCATGCATAAGTTCCGAAACGACTGATTTGTTCATGATTCAACTCTCCCTGTTCAGACTGAAGATGGCCTGTTTTTATGATTTTACACAAAAAAAAGGTTACGATGCGGGTTGGGCACCGCACGTTCCGTTACAATTCAACCCTTTTGAGAGGGTACTGCTGATGGTGCGCAAAAGGAGGATTGCTTTGTTTGTAACATACCGTCAAGAAAGAAAATGGATTCAAAGCAGGTTAATGGTAGCCGAAACATTGCAAAAATGATATAAAAATTTTCACAGCTGGACATTTTCAGTTTGCCACGATGGAGACCTCGATCAAAGGCTCTCTTTGGCACTGTTTTTTGCATGGCTCTGTTGGAATTCCTGCTGGAATTCCTGTCGGAATTCCGTTAGACTGCCAGAGCATGCAACCTGGATGGCCATTTTATTAACAACCCGTAACAAGCGTCGCACGTTCGAGGGAAATTTTCGTCATGTCAGAGGAAGATGATGAACTTTTGGGGATGTTCGTGCAGGAAGCCACCGAGCATCTGGAGACCATAGAACCGGATCTCCTGACCCTGGAAGAACAAGGTGATGACACAAACCCGGAAATCATCAACCGGCTGTTTCGTGGCGTCCATTCCATCAAGGGATCAGCCGGATTCTTCGGGCTTTCAAGCATCACCAAGTTGAGCCATATCATGGAAAATCTCCTGGGCAAGGTCCGGGAGAAATCCATGCCGGCCACACCGGCTGTCACGGACGCGCTCCTGTCCGGGCTCGACAAGCTGCAAACCATGATCCACGATGTCTCGGCCAGTGAATCCGTGGATGCCTCCGAGCAGATCGCCGCCATTCAAACCATTCTGGAAGGCGTGGGCGGTGCCCCCCCCCGCAAGGATGCAGCCCCACCACCCAAATCGACCCCTGTCGTTGAAGAAAAGATCCCTGATCCCCCTCCCGATTCCAGATCCCACGAGCATCTGGAGCAGCGCGCCCCTGCCTCTCCAGAATCTGCACCAGGCAAACAAATCAGCAGCTCTTTTGATTTGCAACAGTATTCGGAAGCTGTGGCCGAAGCCATCACCCATGGTCGTCGTTTCTTTGTGGTCACGGTGCAACTTCCTGAGAAACAAGAGGAAAAAATCGACCATTACAACACCATCAAGTCATTGATGGACTCGGTCGGGACGATCATCGTCACAGATCCCTCGTTTCAGACCAACAAGGAGCTGGAGAACCAGAACCCGAATGCCGTGGCCGTGTTGCTCTCCACTGTCCTTGAAGATGACCTCTTGTTGTCTTTGCTCCAGATTGAACCGGAAAACATCCAAAAAGTGCCGGTTCCAACCGATCTGGCTGCGAGGGAGTCACCCAAAAAAGGGCCTCTTCCTCTGGCAGCCTCTGTGGCACCCCCTGCGGCACCCCCTGCGGCAGCCCCACCCGTTATCCAGGTCAGAGGACACATGGCCACTGATGATGACGATGATGAAACCGATTCCGCCCAATCGGTCAGGCAGGTTCATGTACCCAGACTCAAAAAACCCAAATTCACCGCCGTCACCAAACGGACCACCACCTCCCGCGCCGGAACCTCTACGACCAAAGGATCCAATCCCACGGTGGAAGAGACGTTGCGGGTCAGTGTCTCCCTCCTGGATGAACTCATCAACAACGCAGGCGAACTGGTCCTGGCCCGCAATCAATTGTCCCGCGCCGCTGTCGAGGTGCAGGCCAATTTCCCCCATTTCGGTCCTTTGGTGCAAAATCTCGATTCGATCACCAGCCGGATTCAGGAACGGGTGATGCAGGCACGCATGCAGCCGGTTTCGGTGGTATTCAACAAATTTCCTCGCATCATCCGGGATCTGGCCCACAAGCTCGGCAAAAAAATCGACCTGGAATTGCGCGGTGGCGACGTGGATCTGGACAAGTCTGTCATCGAACATCTCTCTGATCCTCTGACCCACATGATCCGCAACGTTGCTGATCACGCCATCGAACTGCCCCAGGATCGTCTGGCCTGCAACAAGCCAGAGGCCGGACAGGTGGAATTGGCCGCCTATCACGAAAACGGCATGGTCAACATCTCGCTCTCGGATGACGGTGGCGGCATCGATGCCGAACGGGTCAAAACCAAAGCCCTGGAACGGGGATTGATCACGGAACGCCAGGCCGATACCATGAGCGAGGAGGATGCCCTGGATTTGATCTTCGCCCCTGGATTTTCCATGGCCAAAAAAGTCTCGGATGTCTCAGGTCGTGGTGTGGGCATGGACGTGGTCCGCACCAATATCGAAAAACTCGGTGGCACGGTTCAGATCCACTCTAAAGTCGGGAAAGGGACGAACATCATCCTGAAACTCCCCCTGACCCTGGCCATCATCCCGGCGATGATCGTCTCGGCTGGCAATCAACGGTTCGCCATTCCCGAAATCGGTCTGGTGGAGATCGTGCGTGTGGCCGAATCCGACCGCGCCCAGCAGATCGAAATCGTGGGCAATGCCCCGGTCTTGCGTCTGCGCAACATGTTGTTGCCTTTGGTGGACCTCGCCGATGTGCTGAACATCCCCCGCGTCTGGCCTCCCGAAAGCGATGCCCCGGATCGCAGAGAACGCCTCTCCGACCGCCGCGCCAACATCAAAAAGGCACAGGAAGCCGCCCTTTCGAAGGCAACAAACAACACGCCTCCGATCCAGAATCGTCGTGATCTCCCTGGAGACCGTCGGGATCCCAATACCCTGGTGGCCTACGTCATGGTCCTCAATGTGGGTGGCAACGAATTCGGCATGGTGGTGGACGAAGTCCTCGACAGCGAGGAGATCGTCGTGAAACCTTTGCCGGCTTTCTTCAAAGACAACCCCTGTTTCTCGGCCACGACCATTCTGGGTGATGGCAGCGTCTCGCTCATCATCGACTACGCCGGACTCATGGAACAGGCCAAGATCAATTTCAGCAACGTGGAACGGGCCACCCGCATGGACCTCGACGAGGAACGACGCGCTGCTTTGCGGGAACGACAAAACATCATCCTGTTGGAAACCGGGACCGGACTCATCATGGGGATTGTTCACAGCATGGTGCGGCGCGTGGAAAAAATTTCTCCCAAACTCCTGGATACCATCGGCGGACTCCCCTATGTGCGTTATGACGGCAAAACCTTCCGGGCCATCTACCCAGATCATGTCCTGGGACTCGAAGGCATGGGGCTTTCCAGAAACAACACCGATTCCGAAGAAGAAGATGACTTGAATCTCTGCATGGTGGTGCCCAACATCCCGGACATTCAAGCCGGTTTGATATTCTCCCGGATCATCGACACCAGGGAGACCAACATCGATCTGGATTGCCGCGCCATTCAGGCCCCTGGACTTTTTGGTTCCGCCCAGATCGATGATCGCGTGGTTCTTTTCCCGGATGTCAACGCCGTGTTCGAAATGGCGGGGATTCGTCCACCCAACCTGCCACCCCAGGTGGATGGCATCGGGTTCAAGGTGTTGGTGGTGGATGACACCCCCTTCCTGCGGGTTCTCACGAGCAATTATCTAAGTTCGGTCGGATTCGACGTGGATCAGGCCGAAGATGGGCAGGCCGCCATCACCATGTTGAACAATGGCAGTTATGACCTCCTGGTGACCGATCTCAACATGCCGGTCATGGACGGCTTCGAGTTGGCCAACGAACTCAACGGTACACCCCATTCGGAAATTCCCATGATTGCCACCACGTCATCCATCTCCTCCGAGTTGGAAGAGCGTTGCGCACGGGCCGGTTTTGTCCGATGTGTGCCTGCGATTGACAAAAATCGGTTGCTCAAGGTGGTCTCCACCTTGCGTCCCCGTTGACGAGGATCCCAACCACTATGTATTCTGATCCATTGAGGATACGGCCATGACCACATTGACTTTCGATACGCTGAAATTCGTTGAAACACTCACAACAGCGGATTTTACGGAAAAGCAGGCAAAAGCCGTTTCTTCGGCATTCAGAGAGGTTTTTGATGCCAGATTGGATGAACTGGTCACAAAACGGGATCTGGAGGTCACAAAACGGGATCTGGAATTTAAATTGGCGGAAACAGAACTCCGTCTCATCAAATGGGTCGTAGGTTCGGGTGGCGTCATTGTCGCACTGATCAAACTGATCCCTTGACAAACCGGAGAACAAAAATCATGCCCGTTGGCACATTCACCCTGGGAGATTTCTATCTGGGAATCGATAGGCTCCTGGTCACTGTTCAATTCAGGAGGCGTCCATGGCCACATTGACCTTCGATACGCTTAAATTCGTTGAAACGCTCACAACAGCGGATTTTACGGAAAAGCAGGCAAAAGCCGTTTCTTCGGCATTCAAGGAGGTTTTTGATGCCAAATTGGATGAACTGGTTACAAAACGGGATCTGGAATTAAAACTTGCGGAAACAGAACTCCGTCTCATCAAATGGGTCGTGGGTTCGGCTGGCATCGTTGTCGCACTGATCAAACTGATCCCTTAACCAACCGGAGAACGGCATCATGCTCGTCAGCACATTCACCCTGGGAGATCTTTATCTGGGAATCGATATTCTCCTGGTCAGAGAAATCAATCGCTCCATGGAATGCACCCCAGTGCCCGGTTCCCCTGATTACATCCGGGGCATGTTGAACATTCGTGGTCGTGTCATCACCCTGTTCGATCTGAAAACCCGACTCTGTTGGTCCAAACCGGAATCGAACGAGACCAAGGTCAAACAGTACAACGTCATCATGAAAACCAGGGATGAAGTACTCAAGATCGATCAGGAACTCGCCATGTCCAAATGTCCATGGGAAGACCCCGTGGGCTTGGCCGTGGATCAACTCGGAGATGTGCGGGATATCGTGGATGACAATATTTTGCCTCCACCGGCCAATCTGACCGGCATCGCAGCCGATTTTGTCCATGGTGTGGTGGAATTCGAACGCAATCTGCTTATCATTCTGGATGTCGCAACGGTTTTGGGTTTGAATAATCAGGCATCCAACTGATCCTAATGATCCATCCGAATGCACAGATACTCCGAGAGATTCGTGAGGAAGTCACACGCGAGGTGGAGAGTCTGCGTGAGGAAATGATTCAGATTCGTTCGCTGGTCCAGGATGCCATAGTAAAATTGACAAACAGTTTCAATGGGTTACGTGATCAATCCGATGCCCAGCATCGCCTGGTGTCCGGTCTGACATCGTCCATGGATCAGGTCGCTGGATCAGATACCAGTGGTGTGAACATACGTAAATTTATCGCAGAGACCGATGCGGTTTTGCGCACCTTTGTGGATCATATCATCCTGGTCAGCCGCCAAAGCATGGAGATGGTCCATCGGGTGGACGCGCTCTCCTCCCAAATGAAGGAAGTGGTCGCGATTATCAAGGAGATCAATGGCATTGCGGAACAGACCCATGTCCTCTCCTTGAATGCCCGTATCGTGGCTGCGCGCGCAGGTCAGGCTGGTCGTTCTTTTTCCGTGGTCGCGGACGCAGTGCGCAAACTTGCCAGCACTTCCCATGAATTCAGCGATAAAATCAGCGACGTGGTCGAAAATGCCCAGGAAAACATCCAAGGCACCAAGGAGATCATCGAAATCATGGCCTCCAAGGATATGAGCTTCGCCATTGAATCCAAAGGGCGGGTGGATTTCATGATGGATGAGGTCAACGCCATTGACCAGTTCACCTCGGAAACCATCAACAAGGTCGCCAAAATCGCCGATGACATCAACCAGCGGGTGGGGGTGGCGGTGATGTCCTTGCAATTCGAAGACATGGTGACTCAGCTGACCCAGAGCATGGAACGCAAATTTGCCGTCCTGGAAGAAATTGGCGCATTGATCCCACCGGATATCGTCACTGGAGAACAGGCCGTCCGTGCCCTCCGGGAGGCCCTTGAACAACAAAAAGAGCGTTTCAACACCGCGCACCGTCAGGCCGTGCAGCAAACCAGCATGGATGAAGGGGAGATTGAATTGTTTTGATGAATAAAAATCAAGACCTTGGGGGGCGGTGAACCGCCCCCCA
>JAMOBH010000141.1:0-13337 GCA_039908085.1 Magnetococcus sp. YQC-5 | reverse complement strand
TGAGGCACGACTGTCGGCAGATGAGATCGACGCGCAAATTGCTGAGGAAAGGGGGGCAGGATGCAAAAGTCAAAGGCAAAACCCTGGGGATGAATCCCCCAGACCCCCTCTTTTTTTATTAATTTTTTTTAAAAAAATATTAAAAAAAAAGAGGGGGTCTGGGGGATTCATCCCCCAGGGTTTTGCCTTTGACTTTTGCATCCTGCCCCCCTTTCCTCAGCAATTTGCGCGTCGATCTCATCTGCCGACAGTCGTGCCTCAGTTGGCAACCGGTTCTCCAGCAAAAAACGTAACCAAGGCCGCGCCACCTTTCGAAGCCAGGGATTCTGACGTCTGGGTATTTTCGCCATTCGTTTCCAATGGCTCCAGGAGGGTCAACACGGCTCGATGCCGCCCTCGTAACACCAAGGGATCCAACAATCGAACTTGCCCGTCTTCGCTGACTTCCGCCTCATAAGACCGGATCATAACTCCTCCTGCTCCATGCTGTGCGATAAAGAGATCCATACCTGCCATTTTACACTTCTCAACAAGCGATCCTCCACAAAAAAATGGATTATGGAACTGTGCCCTGAGGGATGCGGAATTGGAACAGGTTATCACTGTTTTGCCGTTGACTTTCAGTTTGGAGAGGGTATTCTTATTTTTTCCATGATTTATGAAAAATTTTAATTATTTCAGCACAGGGCCTATCCATGAGCGAACGACACATAGAACAAACATTGATCGAAAAGCTGAAGGATCTCAAATACATCCACCGGCAGGAGATCCGCGACCGCGCCACACTGGAAAACAATTTCCGCGAGAAGTTCGAATCGCTCAACCGTGTGCATCTGACAGATACCGAGTTTGGCCGCCTGCTGGATCAAATCGTCACCGCCGACGTTTTTGGAGCTGCCCGACATCTGCGGGAACGCAACAGCTTTGAACGGGATGACGGCACACCGTTGTTCTACACCCTGGTCAACATCAAGGAGTGGTGCAAGAACAGCTTTGAGGTGATCAGCCAGCTCCGCATCAACACCGACTACAGCCATCACCGCTACGATGTGATTCTGCTCATCAACGGCGTGCCGGTGGTGCAGATTGAGATCAAAACCCTGGCGATCAGCCCACGCCGGGCCATGCAGCAGATCGTCGAGTACAAGAGCGACCCTGGCACGGGATACAGCAAGACGCTGCTGTGCTTCATACAACTTTTCATTGTCAGCAACCGGAGCGATACCTGGTATTTTGCCAACAACAACAGCCGGCACTTCAGTTTCAACGCGGACGAACGTTTTCTGCCGATCTACCGGTTCGCCGGGGAGGACAACAAAAAAATCGCCCATCTGGACAGCTTTGCCGAGACGTTTCTGGCCAAGTGTACGCTGGGGGAGATGATCAGTCGGTACATGGTCCTGGTTGCCAGCGAACAAAAGCTGATGATGATGCGTCCCTACCAGATCCATGCGGTCAAGGCCATTGTGGAGAGTATCCAGCAGAACTGCGGCAACGGCTACATCTGGCATACAACCGGCAGTGGCAAGACGCTGACATCTTTCAAGGCCTCCACGCTGCTCAAGGACAATCCAGAGGTTGACAAATGCCTTTTTGTGGTGGATCGCAAAGATCTTGACCGGCAGACGCGGGAAGAATTCAACAAATTCCAGGAGGGGTGCGTCGAAGAGAACACCAACACCGAAACCCTGGTGCGGCGGATGCTTTCCGACGACTATGCCAACAAAGTGATCGTCACCACCATCCAAAAACTCGGTCTGGCACTGGATGGCACGAACAAGCGCGATTACAAGGAACGGCTGAAGCCGCTACGGAATCGGCGCATGGTCTTCATTTTTGACGAATGCCACCGCTCGCAATTCGGAGAGAACCATAAGGCCATCAAAGAATTTTTTCCCAAGGCCCAGTTGTTTGGCTTCACCGGCACACCGATTTTCGAGCAAAACGCCACCTGTCGGCAAATCGAGGGGCAACAGGGATCCTTCAAGACCTCTGAAGATATCTTTCAAAAGCAACTGCACGCATACACCATCACGCACGCCATCGAAGACCGCAACGTCCTGCGCTTTCATATTGACTTTTACCAGCCAGGAGGCAAGAACCCGCCCCAGCCAGGGGAAGCGATGCCCAAGGAGGCCATCGTCCAAGCCATACTGAAAAAGCACGATGCCATCACATCCGGGCGTCGATTCAACGCGATTCTGGCCACCAATTCAATCAATGACGCCATCGAGTATCATGGGCTGTTCAAGACGATGCAGGCGGAAAAACAGACCGCAGATGGCGATTTTCATGCGATGAATATCGCCTGTGTCTTCTCCCCGCCCGCCGAGGGCAACAAGGATGTACGCCAGCTTCAGGAAGACCTGCCGCAGGAAAAGGCCGATAACGAACAAGCCCCGGACGAAAAGAAGGCGGCCCTCAAGGCCATCATCGGCGACTATAACGCACGCTACGGGACCAACCACAGCATCAATGAATTTGACCTGTATTATCAGGATGTTCAACAGCGCATCAAGGATCAGCACTACCCCAATCAGGATCTGGCGCACACCAAGAAGATCGACCTGGTGATCGTGGTGGATATGCTGCTTACCGGCTTTGATTCCAAATATTTAAATACCCTCTACGTGGACAAGAATCTCAAGTATCACGGCCTGATTCAGGCCTTTTCACGCACCAACCGCGTGTTGAACGACACCAAGCCCGATGGCAACATCCTCGACTTTCGCCAGCAGCAGCAGGAGGTTGACGATGCCATCATCCTGTTTTCCGGTGAGCAGATTGATCTCGCCAGGAAGATCTGGCTGGCGGATCCAGCTCCAGTCGTGATCAACAAACTGGAAACAGCGATGCAGAATCTGGATACGTTCATGCAATCCCAGGGGGTGCCCTGCCTCCCGGAAGAGGTGATCAACCTCAAAGGAGACGAGGCGCGCAGCCAGTTCATCAACGTGTTCAAGGAGGTGCAGCGTCTCAAGACACAGCTTGATCAATACACCGACCTGACGGAAGAAAATACCGCCAGCATCGAAAAGCTGCTGCCCAAAGAACAACTGCAAGCCTTTCGGGGTGTTTATCTGGAGACCGCGCAACGCCTCAGGGCCGTGCAGGAAAAAAGCGGCGATACGGCCAGCCCGGAACTCCAGCAACTCGATTTTGAACTCGTTCTTTTCGCCACGGCTCTGATCGATTACGATTACATCATGCGCCTGATCGCCGGGTACTCGCAGCAGAAACCGGGCAAAATGACCATGAGCCGCGATCAACTCATCGGCCTGATCCAGTCCGACGCCAAGTTTATCGATGACCGGGAGGATATCACCGCCTATATCAATACCCTGAAGCCGGGCGAAGGCTTGCTGGAGCAGGAGATCCGCAAGGGCTTCGAGAACTTCAAGGCTGAGAAGAATGCCAGCCAACTGGACAAAATGGCCGCAGCTCATGGGCTGGAAACCGAAAAACTGCAAGCCTTTGTGGAGGGCATCATGCAGCGTATGATCTTCGATGGCGAACAGTTGAGCGATTTGCTGGCTCCCCTGGGGCTGGGATGGAAGGCCCGTAGCAAAAAAGAGCTGGCCTTGATGGAAGAACTGATTCCGCTGCTGCATAAACTGGCGCAAGGGCGGGAGATCGCGGGGCTGAGGGCGTATGAGCAATAAAGTTGGGGCGATGAGTATGAAGCAAGAGACACAACGCGAATTGAAACCCAAGCTGCGCTTTCCTGAGTTTTGGGAGGCGGGGGAGTGGGGAAGTGCTTTCGGCAATGCAATCTTTGATCAGATCAGCAACAAGGATCACAACTCTGATCTTCCCGTTCTTGCCATAACACAGGAGCATGGAGCAATTCCTCGCAATTTGATCAATTATCACGTTTCAGTAGCAGAAAAAAGCATTGAAGTCTATAAAGTCGTAGAGGCAGGCGAATTTATTATTAGCTTGAGGTCATTTCAAGGTGGAATTGAATACTCAGAATATAAAGGAATTTGTAGCCCGGCATATGTGATTCTACGACTCAAGCCTGGAAATTTGGCGCATTTTTTCCGCCATTTTTTAAAGACAGTCAGATTTATTGGTCAGCTAAATAAAAATATTGAGGGACTACGTGATGGTAAGATGGTTAGTTACAAGCAATTTTCTGAGCTGCGTCTGCCCACGCCATCTTTGCAAGAACAACAAAAAATCACCGACTGTCTTTCTTCCCTCGACGAACTGATCACCGCGCAAACCCAAAAGCTCGACAAGCTCAAAATCCATAAAAAAGGGCTGATGCAGCAGCTTTTCCCGGCAGAAGGCGAAAACTTGCCCAGGCTGCGGTTTACTGAGTTTTGGGAGGCGGGGGAGTGGGATAAAGATGATCTGGGGAAAGTTGCGTTTTTTGTCAACGAAAGGATAGCTTTAGATCATCTTCCGCTAGCCAACTATGTAAGCACAGAAAATATTTTGCCTGATTATGAAGGTCTGATAACTGCATCTAAGTTGCCATCATCGGGACATGCAACTCGATTTAAAATAAATGATATTCTTATATCAAATATACGTCCTTACTTAAAGAAGGTTTGGTATGCAAGCAAAGAAGGTGGTGCGTCCAATGATGTAATTGTTGTTCGTGCGAAAGAAGGAATAATCAGTCAGTATTTATCATTTATGCTCAAAAATAATGCATTCATAGAATACGTTATGAAGGGTGCCAAAGGTGTAAAAATGCCAAGAGGTGATATTTCATTAATAAAAGAATATCCGTTTGCATATCCTTCCAAGACAGAACAAATAAGAATCGCCGACTGTCTTTCCTCTCTCGACGAACTGATCACCGCGCAAACCCAAAAGCTCGACAAGCTCAAGGCCCATAAAAAAGGGCTGATGCAGCAGCTTTTCCCCGCGCAGGACGAGGTTTCCGCATGACGCAGCTCATTCTCTACACCAGCGAAGACGGCCAAAGCCAGGTCCAACTGCGGGCCGACCGGGGCACGGTTTGGCTCTGGCAGTTGGAAATGGCGGAGCTGTTCAACGCCAGCAAACAGAATATTTCGCTGCACCTGAAGAACATTTATCAAGACGGTGAGCTGGACCCCGCCGCAACTGTCAAGGAATCCTTGACAGTTCAAACCGAGGGTGCCCGCGACGTGCGCCGCTCGGTCACACTCTACTACCTCGATGCGGCTACCGCGTGCGTTCGCCGCGCGGGGTTCAGTTTCGTCGCTGGGCAAGCACGGTGCTGACCGAATACTACGAGGCTTGTGGTCATGCGACTTCGGATCATTTTCGTGGCGTCACGAAATTGATCACCCATGGCAAGGGCGGCAGCGTGTCATTGACGATGCCATGCTTATCCGCTACGCTTGCCATCTGATTGCACAAAACGGCGACGCGCGCAAGCCGGAGATCGCCCAGGCGTTTCATGATTGCTTTCCTATATTTTTGTTACTACACTATGCGACATGAAACTGATTTATGACCCCACCAAGGATGCCTGCAACCAAGAAAAGCACGGGCTTTCCCTGCAAGAGGCCATTCATCTGAACTGGGACAATGCCCTGATTTGGAAAGATACCCGGCATGACTATGGGGAAGTCCGGCAGGTTGCCTTGGCGACACTTGGAAATCGTGTACATGTTGTCGTGTTTGTAGATCTTCCTCATGGCCGTCGGATCATCAGCCTGCGCAAAGCCAACGCAAGAGAGGTGACTCGCTATGTCAACTCGTAAAATGACCATTGAAATGCCCACTCCAGAAGAAGATGCTGCCATTACCGCCGCAGCCCTCCTGGATCTGGACAATCCACCACTGAGCGATCTGGAATTGATTCAATTCAGACGTGTGGCTGGCCGTCCAAAAACGCTTGCCCCAAACATTTCCACGGCGATTCGTTTGGATGCGGACGTGATTCATGGCTTTCAGGCTACAGGCAAAGGCTGGCAAACGCGAATGAACGATGCCCTGCGTGATTGGCTCAAATCGCATTCTCCCGCATAATAGTCACATCATCCCCCTCTTGCTGGCAAGTGGACGTTTGTGACAAGACGCGCCTCTTAATGGCCTTCAAGGGTTGCAAAAAGATCCTCTAAAGATTTTCTGCCTCCTATCCGGTCAATCCAAAATTTTTTACAGATGAATCCGAGGCCGCAGAAGCATCATGACTGAACACGATCAAAAACAACTCGGCAATACCTTATGGGCCATCGCCGACCAACTGCGCGGCGCGATGAACGCGGACGACTTTCGCGATTACATGCTCTCTTTCCTGTTCATGCGCTATCTGTCGGACAACTACGAAGCAGCCGCCAAAAAAGAGCTGGGCATGGATTACAAAGGTATAAAAATGCCAAGAGGTTATATTTCGTTAATAAAAAAAGATCCGTTTGTATATCCTTCAAAGGCAGAACAAATAAGAATCGCCGACTGCCTTTCATCCATTGACGAACTGATCACCGCGCAAACCCAAAAGCTCGACAAGCTCAAGGCCCATAAAAAAGGGCTGATGCAGCAGCTTTTCCCGTCTTCTGAATTATAAAAGGATTTGAATTATGGATAAACAACTGCAAGATCTGCAACAGAACCTCGAAGCCGCCGCCCAGCGTGCGGATGCAGAAGGTATTGAATTCTGGTTTGCCCGCGATCTGCAAGCCTACCTGGGTTATGCCCGCTGGGAGAACTTTCAAACCGCCATCCAGCGCGCCATGGAGTCCTGCCAAGCCACGGGCCATGCGGTGCCGGACCATTTTCGTGACGTCACGAAAATGGTCGAACTGGGCAGTGGCTCCATGCGCGAAATTGACGACTTTATGCTTACCCGCTACGCTTGCTATCTGATTGCACAAAACGGCGACCCGCGCAAGCCGGAGATCGCCTTTGCCCAAAGCTACTTTGCGGTGCAAACCCGCAAACAGGAGATCATTGAAGACCGCATGCGCCTACAGGCCAGACTGGAGGCCCGCGACCGGCTGAAAGAATCGGAAAAGGCCCTGTCGCAGAACATCTTCGAGCGCGGGGTGGATGATGCCGGTTTTGGTCGGATTCGCTCCAAAGGCGATCAGGCACTATTTGGCGGTCACACCACCCAGGCCATGAAAGACCGCTACGGCATCGTCAAAAACCGTCCGCTGGCCGACTTTTTACCCACCCTGACCATCGTCGCCAAAAATCTTGCCACTGAGATGACCAATCACAATGTGGAACAGGCCAACTTGCGGGGCGAAGGTGCCATCACCGTTGAACACGTGCAAAACAATGCCAGCGTGCGCGATATGCTGGGGCAGCGCGGCATTCAGCCCGAAAAACTGGCCGCCGAAGAGGATGTAAAAAAGCTGGAACAACGGGTGAAATACGAAGAAAAGAAACTGGCACAAAATACCAAAGCCTTGCCCCCGCAAGAGAGGTGACTCGCCATGTCAACTCGTAAAATGACCATTGAAATGCCCACTCCAGAAGAAGATGCAGCCAGTACCGCCGCAGCCCTCCTGGATCTGGACAATCCACCATTGAGCGATCTGGAATTGATTCAATTCAGACGTGTGGCTGGCCGTCCAAAAACGCTTGCCCCAAACATTTCCACGACGATTCGTTTGGATGCGGACGTGATTCATGGCTTTCAGGCTACAGGCAAAGGCTGGCAAACGCGAATGAACGATGCCCTGCGCGATTGGCTCAAATCGCATTCTCCCGCATAGTGGTCACATCATCCCCCTCTTGCTGGCAAATGGACGTTTGTGACAAGACGCGCCTTTCCATGGCCTTCAAGGATTGCAAAAAGATCCTCAAAGATTTTCTGACCCGCTATCCGTTCAATCCGAAGCTTTTTCACGATCCATCCGAGGCCGCAGAAGCATCATGACCGAACACGATCAAAAACAACTCGGCAATACCCTGTGGGCCATCGCCGACCAACTGCGCGGCGCAATGAACGCGGACGACTTTCGCGATTACATGCTCTCTTTCCTGTTCATGCGCTATCTGTCGGACAACTACGAAGCCGCCGCCAAAAAAGAGCTGGGCACGGATTACCCGGTCAACCAGACCCCTCCCAACAGCTTGCCGCTCCAACGCTGGTATGACCAGAATCCAGACGACAGTACCGAGTTTGAACAGCAGATGCGCCGCAAGGTGCATTATGTGATCAAACCTCCCTATCTTTGGGGCAGCATTGTGGAAATGGCGCGTACCCAGGACGGAGAACTGCTGAATACTCTGCAAAAAAGCTTCGATTACATCGAAAACGAATCCTTTTCCAGCATCTTTCGAGGTCTGTTCTCGGAAATCAATCTGAGTTCGGAAAAACTCGGCAGAACCTATACTGAACGCAATGCCAAACTTTGCACCATCATCACCAAGCTTGCCGAGGGGCTGGCGCAATTTTCCACCGATAGCGACACCCTGGGCGATGCCTACGAATACCTGATCGGCCAGTTTGCCTCCGGTTCCGGCAAGAAGGCAGGCGAGTTCTATACGCCACAACAGATCTCCAGCATTCTTTCCGCCATCGTCACCCTGGACAGCCAGGAACCGGCCACCGGCAAACGAAAACATCTGGACAAAGTGTTCGACTTTGCCTGCGGCTCAGGCTCGCTGCTGCTCAATGTGCGCCAGCGCATGGGGCCGCATGGCATCGGCAAAATCATCGGACAGGAAAAGAACATCACCACCTACAACCTGGCGCGCATGAACATGCTGCTGCATGGGGTGAAGGATTCGGAGTTCGAAATCATCCACGGCGATACCCTGATCAATGACTGGGATATCCTGCGCGAGACCAACCCCGCAAAAAAACCCTGTTTTGATGCCGTGGTAGCCAATCCACCCTTCAGCTACCGCTGGGAATCCACCGAGACCACAGGCGAGGATGTGCGCTTCAAGAATTATGGCCTGGCTCCCAAGTCCGCCGCCGACTTCGCCTTTTTGCTGCACGGTTTTCATTTCTTGAAGCAGGAAGGCACCATGGCCATCATTCTGCCCCATGGGGTGCTGTTCCGTGGCGGCGCAGAGGAGCGCATTCGCACCAAACTGCTCAAAGATGGCAACATCGATACCGTAATCGGCCTGCCCGCCAATCTGTTCTATTCCACCGGCATCCCGGTCTGCATCCTGGTGCTGAAAAAATGCAAAAAACCCGACGACGTCTTGTTCATCAACGCCAGCGAACACTTCGAAAAAGGCAAGCGTCAGAACCAATTGCGGCCTGAGCATATCGAAATGATTATCGATACCTATCAATTCCGCAAAGAACAGGAGCGTTATGCCCGGCGCGTCTCCATGGAAGAAATCGAGGAGAACGGCTACAACCTGAATATCTCCCGCTATATCAGCACCACCCTGTCGGAGGAAGAAATCGATCTTGCAGCCGTGAACCGTGAGTTGCTGGCACTGGAAAAAACAATCGATGCCGCCACCAACAAGCACAACGCCTTTCTCAAGGAGCTGGGCTTGCCGCCTTTGCCTTGATGCTGATCTTTGCTAAGATGTCGCCATCGGCCTCCCCTATCCAAGCGGAACCGTTAGCATTGGATTGACAGGGACTCTCGCCCCAAACCCTACCAAGGGCTTTGCCCCTGTACCCCACCCATGATTCCCCCGCCTTCAAGGAGGAAAACGCGCCATCTGCCATGATCACATCCATGCCGGTGATTCTATTGACCGATTTCGGATCCTCCGACCCCTATGTGGGACAGATGAAAGGCGTGATCCTGCGTCATGCCCCACACACGATCCTGCTGGATCTCTATCATGAAATCCCACCGTTCGCCATCAAAAGCGGGGCATGGCTGTTGGAACGCTGTCTTGCTCACATGCCCAAACCAGCGGTTTGGCTCTGTGTGGTGGATCCAGGCGTGGGCAGTGAACGTCGCGGATTGGTGGTACAGGCCGAAGGTTCTTTTTTTGTCGGCCCGGACAATGGATTGTTGACCCCGGTACTGCTCAAACCTGAAACGCGTATCGTGGAGTTGAAGCAGCCCAATGATAGAAATGTGAGTGCCACATTTCATGGACGAGACATTTTTGCCCCGGTGGCAGCCCAATTGTTGCATGGTCAGAAATTGGACACCCTTGGCCACGCCTTGACCTCACCTCCCGTGACCTTGACGGATCCTGGCTGGTGTGCGATGAATCAAGAGTGGCAAACAGAAGTGATCCTGGTGGATCGTTATGGCAATCTGATCACCCCATTACCCGGTGTCGCCTTGCAGGGCAAACGTGTGACTGGATGGATCAACGGTCAAGCCTGCGGTCCTCTGGTAACGACCTTTTCCAGTGTGGCACCAGGCAACAGTGCCTTGGTCGTGGGAGGATTTTCCACCCTGGAAGTGATGGTGAATCAAGGCAGCGCAGCCGAGCGTTTCGCCTGTGGATCGGGTGCCCAACTGCGGCTCCTGGAGGTGGCATCTTAAATGATACAGCACAATAATGATCAACATCCTGGAATGGCCATTCAACTGGCAGGCATCACCCTGAACAATCCGGTGGTTCTGCTCTCCGGGTGCGTTGGGTTCGGCGAAGAGTTGACCCACCTGCAAGGATTCGATTTCGCTTCGGTGGGGGCCATTTGTCTCAAAGGAACCACCCTCCAGCCTCGACCTGGCAATCCAACCCCCAGAGTCGCCGAAACCCCCTCTGGCATGCTCAACGCCATCGGTCTGCAAAATCCTGGAGCCAGACATGTCGCCTCGGTCATTCTCCCTCGCATTCTTGGCCTGCCGACCCGCTTGATCGCCAACATTGCCGGTTCCACAGTCGAGGAATACGCAGAAGTCGCCCGTATTTTCAACGATACTGACATCGCCGCCATCGAAATCAATATTTCCTGTCCCAACGTCAAAGAGGGAGGAGCCGCCTTTGGTTCTGACCCGATCATGGCCGCACGGGTCATTCAGGCCGTCCGTCAGGCCACCAGCAAACCCCTCATCACCAAACTCTCACCCAATGTCACCGATATCCGGGTCATTACACGGGCCGTCATCGAAGCCGGATCCGATGCCCTTTCCGCAGTCAATACCTTCATGGGTATGGCCGTGGACTGGCAAACCCGTCGCCCGATTCTGGGCAACATTCAGGGGGGACTCTCTGGACCCGCCATCAAACCTGCCGCATTGCTCCAGGTCTGGCGTGTGCATGAGGTGGCTGCTCCACTGGGCATTCCCATCATTGGTCAGGGTGGCATCTCCAATGCCAGGGATGCCGTGGAATTTCTGCTGGTGGGAGCCACGGCTGTCGGAGTGGGCACCGCCCTGTTTCGCACCCCTTTGGTGGCTGATGAAATCGTACATGGCTTGCGGGAATATCTCCTGGCCCATCAACTGACGCATCCGACACAACTCACCGGAACCCTACAGACGCAACGCCCCTCATGAATACCACACAAGACAAATCCACATCAGGCAAAAATACCTTTCGGGTCATACTCGCCGAACCCAGAGGATTTTGCGCCGGAGTCGAACGCGCCATCGCCATTGTCGAACGCGCCCTGGAAACCTTCGGCCCCCCCATTTATGTACGTCATGAAATCGTACATAACCGTTGGGTCGTTGAATCCCTGCGCAACAAAGGGGCGATTTTCGTCCATGAGTTGGATGATGTCCCGGATGATGCATTGGTGATTTATTCAGCCCATGGGGTTTCCAAAACCGTCAAGGCAGAAGGTCGCCGACGCCCGTTGCGCATTCTGGACGCCACCTGCCCCCTGGTGGACAAGGTGCATCGGGAAGCGGAACGACGCGATCAGGAAGGGCGTCGGGTGATCCTCATCGGTCACAAAGGCCATCCCGAAGTGGAAGGCACCATGGGTCAATTGCCTCCTGGACGCATGCATGTGATCTCACGGCCAGAGGATTTGGACTCACTCCCGTTTGGTTCTGAAACACCCACGGCTTACGTCACTCAAACCACCCTGTCCATGGATGAAACAGCCAGTGTCATCCAGGCCTTGCGTGCGAGATTTCCAGACATTCAGGCCCCAACACGGGATGACATTTGCTACGCCACCCAGAATCGTCAGAACGCCGTAAAAACCCTGGCCGCCCAATGCGATCTGATTCTGGTGTTGGGTGCCCCAAACAGCAGCAATTCCAATCGCTTGCGCGAGGTTGCCGAACGTGCCGGCGTGATGGCTTATCTCATCGAGTCTGTCAGAGATGTCCAACCCGCATGGCTGGAAGGAATCCGATGTCTGGGTGTCACAGCCGGGGCTTCCGCACCGGAAATTCTGGTGAGCGAACTTTTGGAACAGTGGCAGAACCGCATCAGCCATGTGGAAACCCTGGCGATCAGTCAGGAAGATCTGGTTTTTCCATTGCCCAGAGAACTGACACGTCAAGAAAGGACTTGACGTGACCCCAAAGAGCAGGTCATAACTGGATCTTTGTTGGTGGACCCATTGGATGGGTCCATTTCCCCATCCTGCAACTTGAATAGGCAAGCCAATGACGGCAGAAGAGCAAATCCCTCCCCCAGGCCCCCCTGTTTTTCATGTTGAAAAACTTTACCTCAAAGACCTTTCTTTTGAAAGTCCGAACGCTCCAGATGTGTTCCTCGAAGCAGGAGAACCCCAACTGGAATTGCAACTGGAAACGCGCGCAGCACAAAAAGGACCGGAACATTACGAGTCGATCCTCCATGTCACTGTGAAAGTCCATCTGGAAAGCAAGATTCTGTTTCTGGTGGATGTGACCTACGCTGGCTTGTTTTTGTTGCGCAACATCCCTCAGGAACACATTTCCCCCACCATGGGGATTGAATGCCCAAACATTTTGTTTCCCTATGTGCGCCGGATCATCTCTGATCAAGTGACTGAAGGTGGCTTCAAACCGGTGGTATTGGATCCCATCAATTTTGCCGCTCTTTATCAGCAACAATTGCAACAACAAAGTCAGGTGACTCACTAAAGTCAAAACCAAAACCTTGGGGGATGAATCCCCCAAACCCCCTCATTTTTTTTTAATAATTTAAAAAACAAAACAAAAAAACAAAAAAATAAAAAAACAAATAAATTTAAAAAAAAAGGGTGGAGGGTTTGGGGGGCGGTTCACCGCCCCCCAAGGTTTTTCATGCAAACGATCAACAATACACGGAATCTTCCAACAGGTTCATTGAAGGGCGATTGTATTGTGCTGTCACCACGGTGGTAATGCCCCCGCGCGTATTGAAAGCCCCGGTCACGGTCATGGAGCGTGGAGCCACAACTGAGATGAGATCATCCAGGATGCGGTTGGTCACGGCCTCATGAAAAGCCCCCTGATCCCGATAACTCCATAAATAAATTTTCAGGGATTTCAATTCCACGCAGAGCTGATCCGGGACATAGGAGATGCGTATTTCGGCGAAATCGGGCTGTCCGGTTTTCGGGCAGA
>JAMOBH010000140.1:0-13354 GCA_039908085.1 Magnetococcus sp. YQC-5 | reverse complement strand
AATGATTCCCCCTGGACCCCCCAAAAGTTTGTCTTGCTTCCAATGAGGGGCAATCATGCAAAAAAAAGCCGTTTACCCTGCCAAATGTTCGACCATTTCAGCCAAGGTGGCCACGGGTTGTGAGATGATACCCAATCCCTGGGGCAGATTTTTCATGCATTGAGTGGGCACCAGACATCGAGTGAACCCCAACTTGTCCGCTTCCCTGAGACGTACCGCTGCGTGTGAAACCGCACGCACTTCCCCTCCCAATCCCACTTCCCCCAGAATCACCAGTCCGGCATCCAGGGTCAGATTGCGATACGAGGCATACAACGAAGCAGCCACAGCCAGATCAGCGGCGGGTTCGGTGATGCGAAACCCTCCGGCCACGTTCAGAAACAAGTCGTGGTTGAAAAATCCCAGTCCCAGACGTTTTTCCAGCACAGCGGCCAACATGGCCAGACGATTGGGATCCAGTCCCAAGGTGGCGCGTCTGGGTTGAGCCAACTGGCTGGCTGCGGCCAGAGATTGGATTTCCACCAGCACGGGTCGGGTACCTTCCATGCCGGCAAAGACCACGCGACCGGCTGAGACCATGTTTCGATCGGTCAGAAACAATTCCGAAGGATTGGGAACCTCGGCCAGACCATTTTCACGCATTTCAAACACGCCGATTTCGTTGGCCGGACCAAAACGATTCTTGATGGCGCGTAAAATCCGGTAATCATGACCGCGTTCCCCTTCGAAATGCAGCACCGTATCCACCATGTGTTCCAAAACCCGTGGTCCTGCGATTTGACCATCTTTGGTGACATGGCCAACCAGAAACAGGGCGATATTGCGTTGTTTGGCCAGCAGAATCAGACGGGCCGCGCATTCCCGCACCTGGGTCACGGCCCCGGCTCCGGCTGGAATGGTTTCAGAGACCAGGGTTTGGATGGAATCCACAGCCACCACTTCCGGCTTGATTTTCTGGATGGCATCCAGCACCACTTCCAGGCGATTTTCCATCAAAACCAGCAGGCGGTCGCAGGAGATGGCCAGTCGTTCCCCGCGCTGTTTTATTTGTTGGGGGGATTCTTCTCCAGAAACATACAGAATCTCGCGATCCAAGGAAAGGCTGGCCAAAGCGGTCATGAGCAGGGTGGATTTGCCGATGCCTGGATCTCCAGCAAGCAAAATGGCAGAACCAGGGGTCAATCCCCCACCCAGGGCGCGATCCAGTTCGCCAATACCCGTGTGCAGACGGGTTCTGAATTCGGTCGAAATGGCGGAAAGGGGCGTTGGCAAGGATCCTGATCCCAGACCCACATGTCCATGGATTTTTCCTGGGGGGGGGGAGGGGTCCGTATTGAAGGATTTGAGGCTGTTCCAGGCGTTACAGGATGCGCAACGTCCTTCCCAGCGGGCAAAATCGGCTCCGCACTCCTGGCAGACAAATCGTTGTTTTTCTTTGGCCATGCAAGGGTTTCCAGGTCAGCAGGGTCACACCATGGATCAGGATAAGGCCCGTCGTTTTCGCCCTTGATCAAGGTTCAGGAGCAACCGGGTTGGGTTTGGGGTGCGACCTGCCCTCATGACCATTGCAGAAATACGATAGGCTTATGGCACCAGGCGCAGATTGGGACGGGTTCGCTTTTCTGGTGCGATGGTGGCCGAGGGGGTGTCACCGCCTTCAATGACGCGCAATTCGAAGCGTTTTTTGTTTTTCGGGACTGGTTCTGCTTCTGGAACAGGGGTTGGTTCTGGTTTGGGCAACTGGGTAAGACTCTCCTCCAGGCCATGCTGCTTGCGGATTTCTTCTGGCATGGATTCTGTCCAGAACATCCCGTGATGGGTATCTGGATTGAAGACACCCCACAGGGCCTCATAGGGGATGACACAATAGTGAGGAATACCGCCAAAACGCAGTTCTGATTCAACAGCTTTGGGGCCGATTTCAATGGGTTGCGGCATGATGCTGTTCAGGATCAGACGCAGTCCGTTGTCAGAAGAAAATCGCCTGGGCACCTGCACGCCAGGCTTGGTGGCATCCACGCACAACATGACGCGGCCCTCGGTTTCCAGGAGCAATCGAATCACATCGGGTTTCTGAGAAGTGGGTATGGTCGTCATGCCTTCCATTTAACGTCGTTTTCCGGTTCAACCGCAAGGGATTTCAGAGGGCATTGAAACATTTCATCCATCGCAGTGGGGGCATGGTTTGTAATGATTTTAAGTTTTAAATCCAATCCCAAGCAGCATGTGTGAGGTGTAAAAATCTGGCAGTATGAATTTTAGAATTTTAATGGCCGGCTTGTAAAGCGTACTCGTGTTTTTAATGCCTAAATCTTTTTGCAGTATTCGTTTGATTCCGGTGTACTGGTGGATCGGTTGTATGGTATGCATTTTGAAGCCATTGAACCAACACTCCTCCTTTAATTCATGTTGTGTGAATCTCCAGGAATAGAATAGATAATCTTTGTGTGGCAATTCAACTTGAATTGTCAAACGAGAGCGGCTTTTACTTGACAAAACTCTTAGTGTATGTCTTAAATTTTGATAAGGGACTGTAAAGCAAAGCAAGCCTCCTGGTTTGAGAATGCGATAGGCCTCTTGCAGGCAGGGACTCAAACCCGGTTCAAAATGTTCAAAGACACCCCATGAAAGAATCGCATCAAAATGGTTGTCAGCAAAATCGGTCTTGCGTATATCTCCATGCCGAAATGGCACTGTTGGAAATTTTTCTGTCAAACGGTCCAAGGTTTTTTGGCTGGTATCCAGTCCGATCACATCAAAGCCTTGTTGTGTATAATACAGGGTCCATTCACCCATCCCACAGCCACCGTCCAGAATTTTGGCGTTGGGCACTAATCTTTGCAAAAAGGGGTCAATGAATTTGAATTCGTCCCGATTGAGTATTGTATGTTTTATATCATTTATTAATGCTTGTTGATCCCATATGTTTGTCCAATAATTTTCAAGAGATTCTTGTTCTTTATCAAGATGTTCTGCCTCTTTTGATGTATACAGTTTTTGCATGAGGTTGATTCTTTGAGTATGTATTGTTGATGATTGTTTTGATGATATCGTGATGAAATGAACAAAATAAAAAAAGGTGGGAGAATGAAAGGTAACCGTTCAAAACCCTGCTGGGTAGAAACTTCCTGGGGAGGCGGTGAACCGCCTCCCCAGACCCCTCCACCCTTTTTTTGAACATTATTTTTGGGAGGGTGGGATTACGATTGAGGGGGCTGCAAGGTCTTGATTTTTTTTCGGTTCAACCAACATCCACACCAAAATTTCTCGCCAAGGGACCGAGGCCACCCGCAAAGCCTTGTCCCACAGCCCGGAATTTCCATTCGTTGTTCCGTTTGTAGATTTCCCCAAAGATCATGGCGGCTTCCGTGGAGGCGTCTTCACTCAGGTCATAACGGGCGATTTCCAAACCGCCATCTGCGTTGAGAACCCGCATGTAGGCATTGTTGACCTGACCAAAGCTCTGCTTTCTGACATCCGCCTCGTGAATGGTGGCTGCAATGACGACTTTATCCACATCATCGGGAATCCCATCCAGTTTCATCAGAACCTGTTCGTCATCGCCGGTTCCAGCCCCGGTACGGTTGTCCCCTTGATGTGCCACCGCGCCATTGGCCCCTTGGGGATTGTTGTAAAAGATGAAGTCGTTATCCGAGCGCACTTTGCCACTGGCTCCGAGAATGAAGACCGCAACATCCAGGTCAAAGGGCTGTCCATCCGTCGAACGGGCATCCCAGCCCAGACCTACCATGGCGGATTTCATGCCAGGGGCTTCCTTGGTCAACGAAACATTCCCACCTTTTGTAAGAGAAACAGGCATGCTAAAACTCCTTTGATTGTTTGGTTTGGAGGGGGTCAAATAAACTGACGCATTTTTTCCGTCAGGTCCACGATGGTACGGCCAAGCACCTTTTCTCCCACGGCGCGCACAGACCAGCCACCATCCTTGCGGTAGACGGTCATCATGATTTGAGCGGTATGGGGACCGGATCCGCTGAGCTGATAGCGCAGAATCTCCTGATTGGTGCTGGCGTCCACCATGCGACAATAGGCGTTGTCGATGGTGTCAAAGGTGTCACTGGAGTAAGAGCTGACAATGAAGATCATGGCCTGAATCTGGGGAGGCACGCGATTCAAGGCGACCAGAATTTGCTCATCATCTCCCTCGCCTTGTCCGGTCAGGTTGTCCCCGGTATGTTCGATGGAACCATCCAGACTTTTGAGTTGTTTGAACCAGACCTGATCCACCAGTCTGCCTGTTCCATCAAACAATCCCACCGAGGCATCCAGATCAATGCTTTTCTCTCCGCCGCCAAAAATTTTGAAAAATCCTTTTTTGGCCTGTTGTCGGGCATCCCAACCCAGTCCCATGATGACTTTTTCGTAACTCTTGCCGGTATCTTTTTCCAGAGATACCCGTTGACCTTTGGTCAGCGAAATGGCCATGAATGTTTGTCTCCTTTATTCTGGTTGGATTATTGATGAGATTTTTTATAAAGATGCAAAAATAATCCTATGGACTACCATAGTCGCATGACTCCATAAGAATCAAAGACCCGATCCGCAGTCAGAATGGGTATGTTCTCTACCAATGCTTGTGAAATGAGTAGTCTGTCAAAGGGGTCACGGTGATGAAATGGTAAAAAAATAAGATTTTTTAAGTGATAAATAGAAAGATTGAGAAGATTAAAATTATTACTTTTTAATTCATGCGTAATAAAAATGTCAAATGGGCAATTAAAATCGATTTTACCTATGCTCATCTTGATAGCCAACTCCCATACACTCGCCATACTCAACAATACATCGTTATCTTGATCAGCGAGAACAGCATGAGCTTTGTCGGATAAACGGGATGATTGATCAATCCACCAGAGGAAAGCATGGGTGTCCATTACGACTTTCATGGCATATAATCTTTAAAATCTGCCAGAGGTTCGTCAAAATCAGCAGAGATGTATCGAATCTTTCCCTTGGCACTACCCGGTTGTCTGGGCGGCTTGTCTGAATTTATCGGGACAAGCTTTACAAGATGTCTCTTCCCTTCGGAAAGGACCACTTCCTCTCCCAGCATTGCTTTCTTGATTAATTCATCAAGATGACCGTCCGCCTCATGCACATCAATGAGTGCCATGTTTTTTTCCTGTTCTGAACATGATGTCCTTCGGGCAAAAAAAGTCAAAGGCAAAACCTTGGGGGATGAATCCCCCAAACCCCCTCTTTTTTTTAATAATTAAAAAATAAAAAATAAAAAATAAAAAAAAAGGGTGGGGGGTTTGGGGGGCGGTTCACCGCCCCCCCAAGGTTTTGCTTTTTTGTTTTTCCGAAACATGGATATTGATTGGCAAGCTATCGTTAAGATAGGGATGCTTGCCCGGTTCGTCAAGGCCTGATGCGTGGCTTGAACAGGCTGGCGATTTTTTTTTGATGGCCGGTTGGTGCCAGCAGGCAGAGATGTGTTAGAATGCCCCACTTGACCCAGCGTTTGCCGGAAAAAGGATATTGTGCCGACCATGCGACCTAAACCCATGATTCTCACCGTGCTGGATGGCTGGGGCATGCGCCCTGAAACCAACCATAATGCCATCCATGCCGCATCCACCCCCCACTTTGATCACTGGTGGCAGACCCGTCCCCATGCCCTCTTGCAGACTTCTGGCCAACATGTGGGTCTGCCTGATGGACAAATGGGCAATTCCGAGGTGGGACATGCCAATCTGGGGGCTGGACGCATCCTCTATCAGGACTTCACCCGCATTGATCGCGTGATGCGCAGTGGCGGTTTGTCACAGGTTCCCGCCTTCGTGCAAACCGTCAACACGGCCTTGCAAACAGGGGGTAGAATTCATGTCTGTGGTCTGCTCTCACCAGGCGGGGTTCATTCCCATTTGGATCACGTGCTGGCTGCTGTGCTAACGGCACGGGATCTGGGAGCCAGGCAGATCGACATTCACGCCTTTCTCGATGGACGCGATGTCCCACCCAGATCCGCGCTGGAGTATCTGACCACATGCATGACCGCATTGAACCACATGAATGCAGGTCGTATCGCCTCGGTCTGCGGTCGCTATTGGGTCATGGATCGGGATCAACGTTGGGATCGGGTGGCCAAAGCCTATGCCATGTTGACCGTCGGGGCCGGGGAACGGGCCAACGATCCCCTGGCCGCAGTCCTGGCTGGCTATGACCGTGGCGAGGACGACGAATTCATCCAACCCACCCTCATCCCGGATGACCAGGGTGCGGTCACCACCCTGGCCGATGGCGATGCCGTCCTGATGATGAATTTTCGCGCGGATCGCGTCCGGGAGATCAGTCATGCCCTGCTTGACCCGGATCCAACCCCTCAAACCACTGGATTTACAGGTTTTTCTCGTCCAGTCAGACCCTGTTTGGCAGGTTTTCTCTGCCTGACCGAATACGATGCCAACCTGCCTGGGGCACGGGTCGCCTTTCCTCCGCAAAAACCTGCCCAGACCTTGGGAGAGATCCTTTCGCTTTATGGCCTCAAACAACTCCGGGCCGCAGAAACCGAAAAATATGCCCACGTCACCTATTTTTTCAATGGCGGTCAGGAAATATCCTTTCCTGGAGAGGATCGGCTCCTGATTCCCTCTCCCCAGGTTGCCACGTATGACAGCCAGCCCGCCATGTCGGCTGTCGAATTGACCCGTCAGGTCGTGGAGCGCATTCAAACCGGGCTGTATGATTTCATCGTGGTCAATTACGCCAATCCAGACATGGTGGGTCATACCGGTGTTTTTGAAGCCACGGTGCAGGCCATCGAAACCGTGGATCGCTGTCTGGGCCAACTGGTCGAGGCGACTTTGTCGGTCGGAGGAGCCTTGCTCATCACAGCGGATCATGGCAATGCCGATCTCATGCTCGCCGAGTCCGGCCAACCTCACACAGCCCATACCCTGAGTCCCGCTCCCCTGATTTATCTTGGCCCCCATTCGATTCGTCTGGATCATGGCCGCCTGTGTGACGTGGCCCCAACCCTCCTGGCCCTCATGGGAGTGCCAAAGCCCATGGAAATGGAGGGTGACAATCTGGCAACCCATATCCCGGATGGGAACATCATGCCTTGATCAATCGCTTTGTAATATCACCATGGCACCTTGTCTGGTGCTGTCTGTTCACCCCTCTGACCTTGTGGGCCGCCACCGAAGGGGGAAATCAGGAACATGTCACCCTGGAGCGCAGTCGCATGCAGTTGAATCGTACGGTCCGGGATCTGGTCCGGGAACAACTGGCCTTGAATCAGGCTCAGGGCGAAGCCCAGTCCTGGTTGACCGAACTCGAAACATTGGACCGATCTCTGACAGATGGCGAGCGACGCTATGCGGAACTGGTCATGCGGCAACAAGAGGCCCAACGCCTCCTGCCAGAGTTGGAATCACGCATCAACGCCAACCGGAAAGAGTTGGCCAAGCAACGGCGTCGTCTGGCCAAGCATTTGCGTTTGATGTACGGTTTGGGTACACAGGGTGCGATCAAGACGTTTTTTTCGCAAGAAAACGCGGCTTTGGGACGCAAAAGCATGTTGTATTACGCCCGTCTCATCAAGGCGCGCAACCAGGACTTCCAGGAATTTCGCATTGCCACAGCCCGTTTGCGCAATGACATGGCCAAAAGTCTGGAACTCACTGCAACCCTGGCCACCTTGAATGCCAATCTGACCGAGGAGCAGAAAATCCGGCAGGAGGAACGGCTTAAACGGGCACAGTTCCTGGAACGGGCACGTGTCGAAGAGCAGCAGCATCAACGCAAGGTGGAGGAACTGACCAAAGCCAAGTTGCAATTGACCACATTTCTGGAAAAATTGAGCGGTGTTCTGGATCAGGACTCTGGTGCGACCGATTCTGCGTCAAACGAGTTGTTCGTGCCAGCAGACGACCTCCCCCAGCCCCCCGACCTCCCTGCTTCGCGTCCGGTCAAACCGTCAGAGTCATCTGTCGCGCTGCCGGTTGCATCGCGTCCGGTCAAACCGTCAGAGTCATCTGTCGCGCTGCCGGTTGTGTCGGACGAAACTTCACCACCGTCAGACGACACCACAGCACCCTTGGATGAACCTGCCCCACCTCAGACCATGACCCAGGCAATGAATCATAATAAAATCCCGCAACCAGCAGGGCAGGCAGGGGCAGGGAGTGGAGCTGGCATCATGGCGCGTCGGGGTCACTTGCGCCCTCCGGTGAAAGGGCCGGTGGAAAAACGTCCACCCGGAATATTCTATAAAATTCTCCCCAAAACCCAGGTGACCGCCATTTATACAGGACAAGTGGTTTACGCAGACTGGTTTCGGGGGTATGGTTTGCTGCTTATTTTGAAACATGGTGATCAGGTCTATTCCCTGTATGGCCACAACAGCAAAATCCTGGTCGCCCAAGGGGAGGTGGTGCAGGAGCGGCAGAGCATCGCCGAAAGCGGTGATACCGGCACTCTGGATGGCGTACCCGGTTTGTACTTCGAAATCCGCATCAAGGGTAAAACCGCCAATCCTGTCACTTGGCTGGCAGGACCGGCTTGAACCTCGTGATGCGTTTGGGTCTGATTCTTGTATACATCGAATTCCGCCAGGGCGCGGAAGGCGTTTTTTTGTCGGACGTCAGAGCAGGTTCCGACTTGGTTTAATTTTTGATCATGAACACTTGGGAGAATCCATGAACAATCCAAAACAGGGCCGACGCCTTTGGCTGTTCGGCACGGTCACTGCAACCATTCTGGTAGGGGCCAATTTTTTTTCAGAGAATGTGCAGGCGGTCAGTCAGGTCACTTACGAGAAACTGCGTGTGTTTTCGGAAGTTTATTCTTTAATCAAACAGAATTATGTCGAGGAGGTGGATGAAAAATCCATCCTCTACGGTGCCATTCAAGGAATGTTGAAAACCCTGGATCCCCACTCCTCCTTTTTAACCCCGGACAACTTCAAGGAGATGCGGGTCGATACCAGAGGTGAATTCGGCGGTTTGGGCATCGAAATCTCCCGTGATGACCGGGGCATCAAGGTGGTCTCTCCCATCGAGGATACACCGGCTTTCCGGGTCGGCATGAAGGCGGGTGACATCATCGTCAAAATTGATGATGTCAATGCCACCGACATGGATCTTCAGGACGCCGTCAAAAAAATGCGCGGCAAACCAGGTTCCAAAATTACCCTGATGGTCATCCGCAAGGGCGAAAACAAGCCGCTGACCTTCACGCTCATTCGGGCCATCATCAAGATCCGTAGCGTCAAATGGCGTGAAGAGACCGCTGGCATCGGTTATGTCCGCGTCATTCAGTTCAACGAACAGACCATGCCCCTGCTGGAAACCGCTGTGGCCGAACTGACGAAAAAAAGTGATGGCGGCAAATTGAAAGGTCTCGTGTTGGATCTGCGCAACGACCCAGGTGGATTGTTGGATCAGGCCGTTTCCGTCTCCGACGCCTTTCTGGAAGAGGGGCGCATCGTTTATACCAAAGGCCGTATTCCAGGCAAGGACATGTCCTTTGACGCCCAACCCGGTGATCTGGCCCATGGCGCGCCCATCGTGGTTTTGATCAATGGCGGTTCTGCTTCCGCCTCGGAGATCGTCGCCGGCGCGCTTCAGGATCATCATCGTGCCGTGATCATGGGCACACAATCTTTTGGCAAGGGGTCCGTACAGACCATCATCCCCTTGGCCGATGGTTCAGGGTTGCGTTTGACCACGGCCCAGTATTACACCCCCAGTGGTCGTTCCATCCAGGCCAAAGGCATTGTGCCGGATATCGTGGTGGAAGATCTGGATCTCAAGGATAAAAAGAATGCCGGTCTGCGTCCCAAAGAGGCGGATCTGAAGGGGCATCTGCACAACGCCGACCCCTCGGAAAAAGCCCATCCAGACGCCGCCGAAGAGTCCAAACCAGAGCAGAAATCCGATCCTGAATCCCAGAAAGATCAGGATAAAGATCCCGATGCAACGGATCAGGACCAGGAAAAAGATCCCAAAAAAGACGGCTCAAAACAGGAACAGGAAGCGGATCGTGTGACTGGTCACAGCAAGCAGGATTTCCAATTGCAGCGTGCCATTGATCTCCTGAAAGGATTTCAGGTTCTGGAAAGTCGTATCAAAATCAAACCAGTGAGCGGCAAACATTGACTGACGAGCCGATGCCGGATCCCGATGCTCCCCCACCCTCCAAACGAGGGTGGGTTGTTTTCACGCTCATCGCCTTGGTGCTGTTTGTGGCAGGGGTTGGAGTCGGTCACTTCTGGAAAGACCGATCTTTCCCATGGCCGCATCGGAGTGGCACCTCGTCACCAGTCAGGAATGCGGACGTGTCAACCGGCGCGATTCCACAAACGACCACGGCTGGAGGAGGGAGTGCTGCCAACACTTTATCCGTGGCCGGTGTCGCGTTGGCCTCCTCGGTGACTCCTGGACCAAACCCCCACAGTAGTGCCACAGGGGAATCTCCCCATGTTGTTGACAGCACTTCCAGGAATGGAAGTGCTGGTCCAGGAGATCACTCCAAGTCTGTTTCAAGTGGTAAGGAATCTGTTGATTCTGCAAACCAGAAGACATCAACAGTTCCTTCTGTTGTCAATCTTCCAGGTCAACAGACATCAACGGTTCCTTCTGTTGTCAATCTTCCGGGTCAACAGACATCGACGGTATCTTCTGTTGTCAGTTCCACAAGCCAGATGACATCAACGCTCCCTTCTGCTGTCAAGGAGTCTGCTGTTTCACCAGACAAACAGACCGCTTCATTTCCTCTGGTCATGGAAAAACAGCCTGATTTTATCGGCCCCCCCTTTCTTATGCCCCATGGGGAGGCTCTGACGCCTCGGAGTGAGAATACAGACCATCCCGCTGCAACGGGTAGCGATGATTTAGGTATTCATCTTCAATATGAAGAGAATTTGCCGCAAGAACCTCCTTTTGATGAGCCATCCCCCAGGCCGGTTGATCCGGCAGAGCGTGGCATCCCAAAGGTGGCGGTCATTATTGATGATTTAGGTTATAACGGCGAGGTTTCATTGGCCATAGCCCGTTTGTCAGAAGCCATCACATTGGCGATTCTGCCTGGAGGGGAGTTTTCCAGCCAGACCGCCAAGATCGGCAAGGCAACTAATAAAGAAGTCATTTTGCATCAGCCCATGGAACCTTTGGGTTATCCCAGGATCAAGCCCGGTCCAGGGGCGATGCTCATGGGCATGGATGCCGAGCAACTGCGTCAGGTTTTACAGAAAAATTTGCAGTTGTTTCCGGGTGCGGTGGGGATCAACAACCATATGGGATCCCGCTTGACCGAAAATCGCGAGGCCATGGATGTGGTCATGGAAGCTCTGCAAGAACGTGGATTGTTTTTTGTTGACAGCCGTACCAGTCAAAGCAGTGTGGCTTATGGACGTGCCCAAGCCAGGGGACTCCCTTCCACCAGGCGCGATGTGTTTCTTGATAACAGTCTGAAAGCCTCGGCAATCGATGCGCGTCTGGCTGAGTTGGAGCGCATTGCACGTCACACCGGGCGTGCCGTGGGCATCGGTCATCCCTATCGTGAAACCCTGCATGCCCTGCAAAGATGGCTGCCGCAAGCCATCAAACGGGGAGTCCGGGTGGTTCCTGTTTCGCAATTTTTGCATTCCGGTTCAGCTATGCGTCGTGCGCCCTCTGCTGCCGCCTCCGTGACGCCTGTTGCAGAGTCAGTGAAGCGTCGTACACCTCCATCCTATCCGGAGCCACCAGCAGAACCCCAGCATGAAAGTGGAAAAACCTTGCAGCTCAAGCAGGACACCTCTTTGAAAAAACCGCTTCTGATCAAATCCAAGCCTGTGGTCAAGACATCTTCCGGGAGCAAAGAAACGCCCGTGCTGCAACAACAATCCCCTTCAGAGGATCAGTCACCGGTGATTCAGGATCCAACAGAGCATGTCCTGCCGGTCGATCAATCACCATAGGAATGAAAATGGCCGCGAGCGAAGAGATACAATCGGTTTTAAAGCGTTTGTTGGTGTTGTTGAGCACGCAACCTCCGCATTTGGCAACGGCCCGCAAGCAGTTGGAGGATTTGTTGGCTCAAAACCCTTGTGCTGACATGAGCGATGCGCCCAGAAAAGCCGTGGTGCGTTTATTGGACCAATTGGCTGCACCGGCTTTGGTCCGAGATCCTGAAATGCGGGTGGTGTTGGAGGGGTTGCGGGAACGGTTGGTTCGCACAGGCAGTTTGGCCGGGTCACGTTCGCAACTGGACAAGGCTTCGGCCTGGTTGGGTCGGCCAAGACCCCATGATGAGGCCAATGAGGTGATGCCGTTTGCTCTTTCCACCCGTTTGAGGATGGGATTGGCCTTGGGCGGGCACGAGATGGACTCTGATCAAGAACATCAACCAGATCCTTGGCATTCGATAGAGAAGATGTTGCATGACAGAATGGCGTTGGGTGAATCATTCCATGCCTCTGTTTGGTCCAGTGAGGAGCTTGAGTTTTGTGAATTTGCGAACCCATTGTTGCAAGACTTGAATGCACAGTCAGAAATTCCTCTGGTTGTACATAGTGGTTCTGGCGGGGCGGAAGGTTGTCTTCAGACCTTGCGGTCTTTGACTCAGCTGTTGCGTCAGCGCGGAAAAGAGTGGCGACAACGTGCCCGATCTTTGGATGGACGTATTTCAGACAGCAAGGAAATGGCTGAACGTTTGCGAGGACGTTTGCGACAGTTGGAAGAGGCCTTGAGTCGGGCCAGGGTGGAAGGATTCATGGATCCGGTTACGGGGTTGCCGGATCGGTTTGCTTTTACGGCCCAGCTTAAACGGCATTTGGAACGTTCGGTGCATTTGCAAGAGTCGTTCGCATTGGCTTTGATCCATGTATATGATTTTTTGCCAATCATACAACGGTTGGGGCGTGTTGGAGAAAGTCGTTTGGTGGAGGGGTTGGTGCGTGAAATCCGTGTTTATTTGCGGGATGAGGAATATCTGGCTCGTTTGAGTGATGAGCGATTTGTCATTTTGTTGCCCAAATCGGATCAGAAGCGAGCCGATTTGGTTGTCAGAGAGATTGATCATATGTTGCATCAGACTCAATTTTCTTTGGATGACAAGATGATTTTATTGGAAGTTTATTGTGGAACCGTGGCTTTGGGAGCGGATATGACGGGATTGGAGATTTTGGCGTTGACGGATCGGGTTTCTGCGGTTGCACGGGAGGAGGCCAGAGATCGGGAGCCTTTGGTGGTGCCGTTGCGAACGTGTGTTTGTTGAAGATTGGCGGGGTGATGTCGGGATCTGAAGTTGTCAATTATCAGGGGTCCAGGGGGATTATCCCCCTGGTGGGGTCCAGGGGCGAAGCCCTTGGTGGGGTCCAGGGGCGAAGCCCTTGGTGGGGTCC
>JAMOBH010000139.1:0-13356 GCA_039908085.1 Magnetococcus sp. YQC-5 | reverse complement strand
CGTGTTGTTTGGATCACTCGTTCCAGAGACATGAAACCATGCTCCTCCATCGGCTCCGCTTGGACCCATGGGGCCTTGGAGATCCAATTCATCCCAGTAGGTGGGGCTTGAGGAGGGATCATGATTGGTTCCAGTTTGCAGGCAGACATAAAGCTTGCCATCTTTGGCAACCACATCACTTAAAACATAAGATGTCGCATTGTCATAGACGCCTTGAAAGGCACTCCCCAAATCAATGGCATCCTTGACCAGATTGAGTTGACGGGTAATGGGGTTCAGTTTGAATTGATACATGCCCTCCTCCGTTATGCGTAGGTCAAGCTGGCGTGGTTGTCCCAGACCTGATCAAAGGTTCCCTGACCATTGGCAAACAGCGTGGCTGTTGAGCCATCTGCCAGGATGGCAATCCTTTTGATCATCCATACCGGATCACTTTCATCGCTGCCTGGATAGGCCATGCCCGTGTAAATATACTGGGTCGTGCCATCCATCACCGTATGGGAACGATCCGTCAAAAAGGTTTGACCTTCCATGGGTGTGGGAAATTTTCTTGTTTGTAATTCTTCATGATTCAGCATTGAACACTCCTGTCAGTCATTGAGCGGATTGGTATTGCTTTTGATATGGCCATAATGCTTGCAAGGAGTGGTTATGATAATGTTGTGGCAGTTCAGCATAGATATAGAGTGACATCAGCCTCATTAATGAAGTATCATTCATCCACCCTCACCAAAAGCCGGATGGCTTTTATTACGTATGCAAACACAAGCAAAAGGATATGAACCATGAGTTTTGAACTGCCTGCCTTGCCTTATGCCCGCAACGCTTTGGAACCCCATCTCTCTGCAGAAACGTTGGAGTTTCATCACAGCAAACATCATCAAACTTATGTCACCAATCTGAACAAATTGATTGACGGCACACCTCATCAAGGGCGTTCTTTGGAGGAGATCATCCTGAATTCATCAGGAGGGTTGTTCAACAACGCAGCCCAGGTTTGGAATCATACCTTCTATTGGAACTGTTTGACTCCAGGGGGAGGGGGTGCGCCAACAGGACAGCTCGCGGATGCCATCCATGCCAAATTTGGCTCTTTCGAGAGCTTCAAGGAGAAGTTTTCCAATACTGCCGTTGGAACGTTCGGTTCTGGTTGGGGCTGGCTGGTGAAAAACCCGGATGGGTCACTGGATCTGATGAGTACCAGTAATGCCGGAACGCCCATGACCGAAGGGAAAATCGCTCTTTTGACCTGTGATGTCTGGGAACACGCCTATTATGTGGACTACCGGAATATGCGTCCCAAGTATGTGGAAGCCTTTTGGAATCTGGTCAATTGGACGTTTGTGGCCAGGAATTTGGCTGGATAAGAAGACCTTGGGGGGCGGTGAACCGCCCCCCAATACCCCCCACCCTTTTTTTTAATATTTTATATAATATTTTTTTAATTATTAAAAAAAAGAGGGGGTCTGGGGGATTCATCCCCCAGGGTTTTGCTTTTGACTTTGATTTTTGTTTATATTTTTATCCCGGTTACGGGACAGACCCCATACGAAATCTTTTGAGACGCAAGGCATTGCTCACCACGGTCACGCTGGAGAGACTCATGGCCAGGGCTGCGAAAATGGGCGACAACAAAATTCCAAACCATGGGAACCATACCCCGGCGGCCAAGGGGATCAAAATGATATTATAGGCAAAAGCCCAGAATAAGTTTTGTCGAATATTCCGCATGGTGGCCCGTGAAAGACGAATGGCGGTCACCACTCCCAAAGGATCCCCACTCACCAAGGTGATATCGGATGCTTCCATGGCCACATCCGTACCCGTGCCAATGGCCATTCCCAGATCAGCTCTGGCCAGGGCAGGGGCGTCATTGATTCCGTCACCCACCATGGCGACTTTTTTGCCCTGCTCTTGAATACGACGTATTTCTTGTTCTTTTTCAGCTGGCAGCACTTCGGCCAACACCTTGTGAATATTCAATTGCAAAGCCATGGCCATGGCGGCGGTGCGACTGTCACCAGTGAGCATGACCACTTCCACGCCCATGGCCTGCAATTGGGCGACAGCTTCGACGCTGTGAGTCTTGATCTGGTCTGAAACCGCCAAAACGCCCACGATTGAGCCATCCACTGCTGCCAACATGGCTGTTTTGCCCTGTTGCTGAAAACTTTCAAGCGTCAGATGGGTTGGAATACAGTCCAATCCAAGTTGTTTGAACCATTTTTCAGTGCCCACCAGCACCTCCCGTCCCTGAATGGTGGCTCGGACCCCCTTTCCTGGAATGGCTTCGAAAAAGTCAGGCTCTGTCAGTATGACTCCTTGCTCACGGGCACCGTGAACCACGGCTTGCGCGATGGGGTGTTCGGAACGCCTTTCGGCACTGGCCACCCATGCCAATGTATTGATTTCGCCGGTCCAATCGGTCAAGGTTGGTTTGCCTTGGGTCAAGGTGCCGGTTTTGTCAAACACCACGACGTTGATTTGGTGAGCGGTTTCCAAAGCGTCGCCTCCTCGTATGAGGATGCCATGTTCCGCGCCCTTTCCGGTTCCCACCAGAATGGAGGTTGGCGTGGCCAATCCCAAGGCACAGGGACAGGCGATGATCAATACCGCCACAAAATTGAGCAATGCATAGGTGAAAGAGGGTTCTGGACCAAAAAAAGACCAAGCGGCAAAGGTCACAAGAGCAATCACCAGGACTGTTGGGACAAAGATCGCGGCGATTTCATCAGCCAAACGGGCAATCGGGGGTTTGATTCCCTGAGCTTGGCGCACCATTTCGACAATACGGGCCAAGGCCGTGTCACGACCCACCTTGACTGCTTGACAGATCAAGGCTCCGGTTTGATTGAGGGTTCCTCCGGTGATTTCTTCTCCTGGTCCACGCTCCACGGGCATGGCTTCACCTGTGAGCATGGATTCGTTAATGGTTCCATGACCCCGTATAATGATTCCATCCACTGGAATTTTTTCTCCAGGCCGTACCACGAATGAGTCACCGACCATCACATCTTGCAGTGGAATTTCTTGTTCGTCTCCTTCTCGTATGACACGGGCTGTTTTGGGTGCCAATCCCATCAATGCGCGAATGGCCTGTGAGGTGTGTCCCTTGGCGCGGCTCTCCAGAAAACGACCCAAAAGAATCAAGACAATGATGGTGCCAGAAGTTTCGAAATAGACTTCCTCAGCCATGCCACGCGCTGTAAACAAGCCAGGAGCAAGTAAAACCAACAGCGAATAACCATAAGCGGAAAATGTCCCAATCGTGACCAGAGTATGCATGTTGGCACTTCTGTGTCGTGCCGCAGCCCAGGCATTGGTATGAAAAGGCCATCCAATCCAAAATTGCACTGGAGTGGTCAAACAAAATTGCATCCATTGATTGACTGGTTTGGAAAGCGTCCAAAAAGAATCCAATCCCAACATCTCCCAATGCATGACCCATACATTGGCCAGCACCAACACAGCTCCGAACACCAACCGGTTTTTGAGTTCCCGGTATTCCCGCAGACGTTCGCTTTCCATCAGGTCCATGGGTTGGGTGTTGTCATCGGTCTGTATCAGGACAAATCCAGCCCCCTGGATCGCTTTTTGCATCTCCAGAAAAGTCACCGTGTCAGGAATATAAGAAACCATGGCTTCACGGGCAACCAGATTGACTCTGGCCCGTGTCACTCCTGGCAGTGCTGCCAAAATTTTTTCCGCCTTGGCTGCGCATGAGCCACATGACAACCCCTGAATGGCATAGGACTCAGTCACGACCGGAACTTGAAACCCTGTCTCACGCACAGCACCTGTCAGGATCTCCAGACTGGTTTTTCCTCGGACCGTCACCTTGGCCATGGCCAGATTCACCGAGGCATGCTCTACTCCAGGCAAGGCCAATAATGCGCGTTCCACCCGACCGGCACACGAGGCGCACGACATACCACTCACAGGAAATGTTATCATTGAATCACCTGTTTTTTGTTGAAGAACATTAAAGCCCATTCCGGGCAGTCAAAGGTGCTGCCAGAATCATTTCATCATTCAAATATTTGTTAATATTGCTTTGTAGTCCATCAGGAGCATCCGTTACAAGTCAAAATCGGGCCTTCATCCAATCTGAAATCCTTTGCGCGCCATAAATGGCATTTTTTTTATATCGAACGCCCCAATCAGGAAATCCAGAATCCCAAACCATGTCAAGTATGGTGTGCGGTGGTCGTTGAGAGTGTCGCACATCATGTGATAGTATGTCACATGCAGGACATTTTGGATCAACAGGCTGACAACTTTATTTTGTGTCATCATGACTCTTTGGTCGTCCATTTTGCACACATTCACCCCCTTGATGGGTCGTCTCTCCGGCGTGATGGATCGGCTGGACGGACGCATTTTGACGTTTGTGGGGGTGACGTTTATTTCAGGGTGGTTGGGATTGTCCCTGTTGATTTCCGGTTTCCATGAACACCTCATCATGAGTCAAAATGAACGGTCGGTGTTATTGGTCGCCAAGAGTGTGATCGGGGGATTGAATACCATCATGCTGGCCGGCGATGCGGAAATCGCGGAAGATTTCATCAATAATTTGCAGGGTGTCGCTGATGTCGTGGATTTTCGGATCCTGCGCACCGATGGCACGCAGGCGTTTCAAAGCAACGAGACCATTCGGATGGTCAACGCACGACTGGGCGGAGAACGCTTCCCTTTGCGCAAGCATGAATCCAAAATCCAGGTTTTGCCACCGGAGTCCGAACCTCTGCGCAGGGCACTTGGCACGGGTCATGAGGTTCCGATTTACGAACAGGATCCGGTATCTGGCGTATTGCATTTGACCTATATCGCACCGATCCCGGCCCAGGATGCCTGTCGCTCCTGTCATGGCATGGCTGATCCCTTACGGGGTGTGATCAAGTTGACCATGTCTTTGGTCAGGGCGCAGGCAGAGGTGCGCAGTGCCAAATGGTGGATTTTCGGGTTGGGCACTTTGATTGCAACTTTGGTGATGCTGGCCGTGCATGTGGCCGTTCGTCACGCTGCCGTGGCTCCCCTGGAACGGATGGCTCAGGTGTTGGCCGCAACCGCCTCCGACCGTCTGGAACGGTTCATTCCGGTTGAAGGGTGTGCGGAATTCCGGCAGGTGGCCACTGCTTTCAATCAGATGACCATTCAATTGAGTGCGGCCTGGAACGGTTTACAGGGCGAGCGGGACAAGTTGACCACTATTGTCCTTGGGGCCAGGGAAGGGATCGTGGTGACGGATCGCTTCGATCAGGTGGTATTGGTCAATCCGGCTGCGGAAAGACTCTTGGGCAAGCATGCAGAGCAGATCGTACGTGCAGGATTTTTATACTTGTTTGATGATCCGGATCATTTGATGGCATTGCGCGAAGATACCAATCACGAACTGCCTGGTCTGATTTGGTTCAACAATCGGATGTTGCAGGCCCATGCGGCGACCATTCGTGATGCCTCTGGCCAGTCCATCGGTTCGGCTGCTCTCATCCGGGATGTCACACGTGAAAAGGCCCTCGAAGAGGAGTTGCGTAAACTCTCCAACACCGATGGGTTGACAGGTTTGTTCAACCGCCGCCGTTTCGACTTGGCCTTGCTGGAGGAGTTCGACCGGGCCAAACGTTATGAATTGATTCTTGGTGTTTTGCTGTTTGATGTGGACCATTTCAAGCGGTTCAACGACACCTATGGTCACGATCAGGGGGATCGTGTGTTGAAGGGCATTGCGGATGTCATGCGTTCTCATTTTCGTTCGGTGGATTATCCTTGTCGTTATGGTGGTGAGGAGTTTTGTGTTATCATGCCCAGCACAGGTGCGGAAGGCGTGGGCCGTTCAGCGGAACGTTTGCGTAAAAGCGTGGAGAATATGATCGTGGATGGCCTGCGCGTGACCGTGAGTGTTGGAGTGGCCATTTTCCCGGAGGTTGGTCAGGATGGTCCAGACGCCCTGCTCAAGGCGGCGGACAATGCATTGTACACCGCCAAGAAGCGTGGGCGCAATCAGGTCTGTCATTTCAGCCCGGATCTGGGGATGGCAGAGGAGGATGTAACGGCAAAACCATCTTGAGTTCCATGGGTTCGTCGCCGGTCTGGGTTTGGAAGGCGAATTTTTCCAAAAGCTTGCGCATAGGTTTGTTGTCGACGCGGACCATGCAGACCAGGTGGTCCAATTTTCTGCGCTTGGCGATATCGATCATGGTTTTGAGCAGCATGCCGGCCATGCCTTTGGCGCGACTGGTTTCCCGTACCACAAACGATGCCTCTCCGGCATTGAGTGCTTCCAACCAGTAATAGTGGGCAACGGCCAGGATGGTTTCTTGTGGTCCATTCCGACGGGTGATGCAAAGACCAAGGTCGCGGCTTTGGTCCACGTTGACCATGTCGCTGGCTTTTTGACGCGACATGCCATCCGGGCGAAAGCGATAGCGCGCCAGGAGGGTCTCTTCATCGTGGGAGTAAAAGAAATTCTGAAAAATACGTTCGTCCGCTGCGCGCAAGGGTCGCAAGCAATACGATTGTTTTTTCAGGCGCAGTTTGATCAGTTGGGGGTCGCCCATTTCTTCGATGCGGCTGGGGCGGGTGATTTCGTAATCGGGAACCCAGTGTTGGGTTCTGACAAGTGAGAGCAATTGGTCTCGGAATTGGGGGTGGGCTATCTGGATGAGTTCGAGTGCCCGTTCCCGGATGCTTTTGCCACGCAAGGTGGCAATGCCGTATTCTGTCACCACGTAATGGACATCGCCCCGCGAGGTGACCACACCTGAACCTTCGGTCAGAAAGGGGACGATTTTGGAGATGGTTCCTTTTTTGGCGGTGGAGGGGAGGGCGATGATGGGTCGGCCTCCCTGGCTCATGGAAGCACCCCGGATGAAATCCACCTGTCCGCCGATGCCGCTGTAAAAGCGGCGTCCCACAGAATCAGATACCACCTGGCCGGTCAGATCGACTTCGATGGCACTGTTGATGGCGACCATATTGTTGTTTTTTGCAATGATCGCTGGGTTGTTGACGTATTCGGACGGGTGAAATTCGCAGTGTGGGTTTTCATGGACAAAGTCATAGAGTTTTTTGGTGCCCATGCAGAAAGAGGCGATGATTTTGCCTGGGTGGAGGCTCTTTTCGGCATTGTTGATAACGCCTGATTTGAACAGTTCGATGACGCCATCAGAGAACATTTCGGTATGGATGCCGAGGTTTTTATGGGTTCCGAGGCTGCGCAGGACTGCATCCGGGATGCGTCCGATGCCCATTTGCAGGGTGCATCCATTGTCGATCAACTGGGCGACGTATTTGCCAATGCGAATGGCCACTTCATCCAGTTCGGGAGGCGGCAGGATCGGGATGGGCCATTCCGCCTCAATGCAGGCGTGGATGGAACTGACGTGGATGAAACTTTGACCAAATGTCCTGGGTACGGCAGGGTTGATTTGGGCGATGACGCAACGGGCCGATTTCCAGCCCGCAGAAACGATGTCCACTGAAGGTCCGAGTGAACAATAGCCGTATTGATCCGGTGGGGAGACTTGAATCAGGGCAACGTCCAGGGGGAGGATGCGGTTGGTGAAGAGACTGGGGATTTCCGACAAAAAGCATGGGGTATAATCAGCGATGCCAGCCGAGACGGCATTGCGGGTTCCTGGTCCCAGGAACAGGGAATTGACATTGAAGGTGCGGCCATATTTGGCTTCTGTCCAGGGGTGTGGTCCGAGGATGAGAATATGGATCATTTCAAGATCCCGGAATTCAGCGGCATGTTTGACCAGATCTTCGGTCAGGGCGTGAGGGCAGGCCGCATTGGAGCCGATGAAGATCCGATCCCCTGACTTGATGTATTGTTTCCAGTTGGTAAATTTCGGGGGCAGTTGGGATGTGGTCATGGTTTCTCCTTGTGTGGCGGGAAGGCCATTGAAACCAGTTGATCCTATGGGCATGGGGAGGAAAGCTCAAGCATAAATCTGCACGGGGAGTTGACTGTTGTGCAGAGGGTATCCTTTTGTTTCAGGGGTCTCCAGGGGGAATCATTCCCCCTGGAGGGGTTTGGGGCGATGCCAAATCATGATCACAGTGATTGTTTAAACGCTCTCAACTGCTAAAGTAGGAGGATGATGGTTGCTTCAAGAGGAGAGGGCACTTTTTTGCATGCCAGCCGGTGAGATGTTCACGCTAAAAGCTTTTGTTGTCATGTAGTTGGTCAGGGAGTTTTGTTTGGCAATGGCCTGCAAGGTGGCATTGGATTCGTTTTGGGTTTTTTCGATGATTTGCCTGGTTGCGTGACTGGCCCGGCTTGAGTTCATGCTGCTGACATCGGACATGAGGCTGTTGGAAACGTTCATTGGGCGATCCTCGTTGTGGCAAAAAAGAGATGGATGGTGTTGTTTCTTTGCACTTAGCAAGAATCGCTCCAAGATTGTGATGACTAAAATGGAGTGTCAGTGGATTGACTTATTGACTTTGAGCGGCCTGGGAGATCGGGGGGGAGTCGTGGAAGAGAGTCATGGAATGGTGAATTGGGGCACGTTTCATGTGAGAAAGGGCTATTTTTGGTTTCAGCAAGGCTCGTTTGACGGAATCCGGGTCCATGTCGAGGTGTTGGCAGACCCAATGGAACGATCCGATGCTGCGGCGTTTGGAGTTCATCCACTCGATGGCATCGCCTCGCAGAGTGTTGTCTTGCAGGTCGAGAATGGCCCGTTCCATGACGGCGGCCCAAAGACGGCGGGCATTTTCATTGTCCAGGGTATGATATTCCGTGGTCTGGCGGTTGGCCAATTGTCGTGGCTTGGCGTGACAGGGGTGCGGTTTGGGTTGGGACAAGAAAGGCATGGAATGGTTCCTTTTTGAGTTTGAAATGTGGACAGGTGAATTAAACAAACTCAAGCAAGAGGTATGCCAGCTTTGTTTAATGCTGTTTTGTGATGGCTCAGACTCATCAAAAAAGGAGAAGGTTCAAACCTGGAGAATGGGTTGGTCGTCGTGGGTGTGGCAGCCACACTATTGTTCATGTTGTGACTATGGATGGTTTCAGTACACGTGACAGTGGAGCATTGATTATTTCTTGTAGTGATGGGTTGACCACTCAAGCAATTTCTCTTCGACAGTTTGTTGATCAAACTGATTCGGATCAAAAGGCTCGTCGATCCATCTTATATAATCATCATGTTCTGGATGCTCTGGAGTGCTGATTGCCTGGAGGAATTCCTGATAACCATATGAACCGCCAATGTCTTCAGGAGGGCATCTGCGTTTGCCCGTGACACACCGTGGATAATGGATGTCGGGAACAGCAGGCTCTGTTTTTTCAATGGCAATCTTGTGTTCCCAGCTATCGCCAAAGTCGTATAGATAGGTGAAGTGACGTATGCCCCTGTTGTGAATGGTCGAGAGTTTGATCCGTTTGTCTGACAGAACTTTGACCTCCTGATACTCTGGATCAGGTGTACCATACGTTTTTTCACCAACATTGAATTCGTATAGATGGCAATCATGCCAACCCATGGAGATTTGAATGATGTCGTGCAGGTCATGCAGTGTCAAATCGACCGGCACCAAAACTCTGCGCCAGACCGGAGGCCGGACATCAGCCAGGGTGATTTTGATTGTGTAGATGCTGAATATTTTTAAGGTTGGCATGATGATTCATCCTGATCAGGTTGTTTGCAACGATTTGGATTATCTTCAGGGTGTGTAATCAAGGGTGCAAATTATTAAAATAATCAAAAATTAATACACAGTATCATGGTCACCAACATTCACGGGAATAATTTCTGATTCAGTCATCCACAATTCCAATGTGATGCGGTAAGCAAAATTGATGGAAACCGCATGGAGACCTGACAAACGTCCTGTCAGAGCATGCAGGCTTAATGAGGGATGGAAAGGATTTTTTTCTAGCAACTTTAATGTTTTCAGATACTGATTTTTCATGTTTGGATGCTGTTTCAAGAAACGTGCCGCCCGTTTGTCATAGTGACTGGTAAAAATCAGCGTATAGCTCATGGTATCGCCAAGATACGTTTCAAATGAGCCTCTGGAGACTCTTTGACGAATCGACCAGCGGCCAAATCGGCATGCGTTTGGACCAAGGCGGCTTCCAGTTCACATTCACGTAGGTAATTATAATAGGCCACATCCATGATCACATAACGTTCCTTGCCTTGGATGGATACAATGGCTGTTTCGTTGTGAGCCAGCGAGGATTTTATGGCAGCAACCCCCTTGGTTTTGAGATCATGGGCAGTGAGGTGCGACATTGTTTATGGTCTCCTGTTCGTTATTTTATGACAAAATTATTGTGCACTGTCAAAGGTGATGCGAGGGTCAGCGACCACATAGGTCAAATCCGTGATCAGTTTGGTCAGAAGCCCCAGCAGTGTGTAAAAATAGAGCGTGGCCAGGACCACCGGATAATCCCGGTTGATGACCGATTCGTAGCCCAACAGACCCAGACCATCAAGACTGAAGATGGTTTCAATGAGCAGGCTGCCACTGAAAAAAGCAGCCACAAATGAACCTGGAAATCCGGTCACCAAAGGAATCAGGGCATTACGAAAGACATGCCGGTAGAGAACCGCACGTTCGGTCAATCCCTTGGCCCTGGCGGTGAGGACATACTGTTTGGAAATTTCTTCCAGAAAGCTGTTCTTGGTAAGCATGGTCATGACCGCAAAAGAACCCAGGACCGAGGCGGTGACAGGCAGGACCATATGCCAAAGATAATCGGTCACGCGGGCCGGCCAGGAGAGTGTCTCCCAGTGATCTGAAACCAGTCCTCGAATGGGAAACAGATCCCAGAAGCTCCCGCCGCCAAAAAGTACAATCAACAATACACCGAGAACAAATCCAGGAATGGAGTATCCTGCCAGTATTATGATCGATGTAAATGCGTCAAATCGGTCTCCATGACGCACGGCTTTGCGAATGCCAAGAGGAATACTGATCAGATAGGTAAGCAGAAAGGTCCAGATGCCGAGAGAAATGGAAACCGGCATTTTATCGATGACCAAGTCCACTACAGAACGATGATAATAATAGGATTCTCCAAAGTCAAAGCGCAGATAATTCCAGATCATGATGACAAAGCGTTCATGGGCTGGGCGGTCAAAACCGTATAATTTCTTGAGTGCCTCGATCTGGTTGGAGTCCAATCCTTTGGCCCCCCGATAGAGACCGCCGCTGGTGGGAGCAGCAGAGACCTCGCCACGGCTGGATGAGGTGCGTTGTTCCAGTTGGGCGATCATCTGTTCCACCGGCCCCCCTGGCACGAATTGAATCACCAAAAAGGTGACAGCCATAATACCAAACAACGTTGGAATCATGAGCAACAGACGGCGTATACTATAAGCGATCATCTCATTTCATCCACCAGGAGAAGAGCCATCCTTCCGGGGAATAATACAAAGGCAGCGTGGCAGGACGTTGAAACCGATCCCAATAAGCAATGCGATGGTAGGTGAGATGCCAGTTGGGAACCAGGTAATGACCAGCCAGCAACACCCGATCCAGGGCACGGCAGGCGGTGATCAACTCCTTGCGGCTTTTGGCATAGATGAGTTTTTCCAACAGGGCATCCACAGCAGGATCCTTGATGCCGATGCGGTTATGACTGCCCTTGATGTCAGCACTGGCAGAATGCCACATGTCACGTTGTTCGTTGCCAGGAGACTGGGATTGATCAAAGCCGTTGACGATCATGTCGTAATCAAAATCATGGACCCGGCTTTGATACAAGGATGGATCCACCGAGCGGTATTTCAAAGTCACCCCCAGTTTTTCGAGATTGGCCGCATAGGGGGCCAGAATGCGTTCGAAGGCCGGGTTGGCCAGGAGTGCCTCGAATTCAAAACGGGTGCCTTGTTCATTGACCAGCATGCGATCCTGGCCCAATTTCCAGCCTGCCTCTTGAAAGAGTTTGGCGGCATCACGCAAGTTTTTACGCAAGGAGTTTGGGGGGGTGGTGCTGGGTGGGAGTTGCACTGGACCAAACACGGCTGGATCCAATTGGTCACGCAGAGGGTTTAACAGTGCCAATTCTTCCGGGGAGGGGGTGCCTTGGGCTGCCAGTTCCGAGTTGGAAAAATAACTGGTGGAGCGGGTATATTGACCATAAAACAGATTTTCATTGCTCCATTCAAAATCCAAGGCCAGAGTCAAGGCCTTGCGGACACGGATGTCCTGGAAAAACGGTCGCCGCAGATTGAAAATCAATCCTTGCATGCCTGCGCCACGTTTGTGGGGCAGGGTTTCTTTTTTGATCAGCCCTTGAGTGAATTTGGGTCCATCATAATCCCTGGCCCATTGTTTGGAGTTGTTTTCAGACATGAAGTCGAATTCGCCTGCCTTGAAGCCTTCCAGGGCCACAACCGGGTCTTTATAGAATTTCAGCACGATGCGTTCGAATTGATACAGACCCCGATTCACCGGACGGTTCTGACCCCAATAGTTCGGATTTTTTTTGTAGGTCAGGATTTTGCCGGGTTTGAACTCTTCCACCACATAGGGACCGGATCCTAGTGGGGTGGTCAGATTTTCTTCGGCAAAGGGTGTTTTGGCAAAAAAAGCACGGGACATGACCGGGATTTCACCAGCGATCAAGGGGAGTTCCCGATTGGCCTGACGGAAACGAATGCGGATGGATTGAGGAGTAAGAACATCTGCTCCCACAATGTCGCGCCAGTAGGACTGATAGAAAGGGTGTGCCTTGTCGGATTGAAGCGTTTCCAACGAGAATTTGACATCTTCGGCGGTCAGGGGGGAATCGTCGGAAAAACGGGCTTCGGGATCCAGATGGAAGGTCACGGAGAGTCCATCCGGGGCCACGATGACTTTTTGGGCCAGGAGTCCGTATTGGGAAAAGGGTTCGTCCATGGATTGGACCATCAGGTGTTCGAAGATCAGCGGTTCGAGAAAGTCCGGTGCAGATCCTTTGAGGGTGTAGGGATTCATTTTGTCAAAGCCGCCAATGGCGTGAAGGGTCAGGACACCGCCAGGTTTGGCGTTGGGGCTGGTGTAGTCGAATCCTTTGAAGTCATGGGGGTATTTGAGTATGCCGTCCAGGCTGGCACCATGGTCGGCCATGGCGGAGGTTGTGATGAGAAACCAAAGACACAAAGCAGACAGGATGAGACGCATAGGATGGATGACCCGAAAGTTGGAGAGTTGGTGTTGATTGGACAGTGTAACGAGAATGGGATCATTTTGACCAGATTTTTCCGTTTTGGGAATGACGTTGATCTCCATTTTATGTTAAACTTCTGAAAATGTCGCAATGGGCAAAGATTTTGTTGAAAAGGATTGATTGTTGCTGTGAATTTGGACTGAATCATTTTGTTTGGCCATTCCTGGGGAGGCGGTGAACCG
>JAMOBH010000138.1:0-13379 GCA_039908085.1 Magnetococcus sp. YQC-5 | reverse complement strand
GTTGGCACGCTCTGCCATGGCCACCCTGGAAGGTGTGGGCCATCTTTATGGGGCCATCCTGGCCTTGCGCGCCTGGTGTTACCGCAATCACCTGTTTGCGATTTATCGCGCCCCTTGTCCGGTCATCAGTGTGGGCAACCTGACGACCGGAGGGACTGGCAAAACCCCCATGGTTTTGTGGCTGGCCCGCCAGATCCAACAAACCGGACGGCGCGTGGCCATCGTAAGTCGCGGCTATCGACAACGCTCTCGTTCACCAATAACGGTTGTGGCCGACCCTTTTGGGATCAGAACAACACCCCCTCTGGCGGCTGATGAGGCCTGGTTGCTGGCCTCTGCTTTGCCTGGAACCACGGTTCTGACCGGTAGCAATCGACCTGTACTCATGCGCCATGCCATCGAACGTTTTCAATGCGACTGTATCCTGATGGATGATGGATTTCAACGCCTTGACGTGCGAAAAGATCTGGATCTGGTGCTGTTGGACGCCCAACGCCCTTTTGGCAATGGACGTCCATTCCCTGGGGGTTTGTTGCGAGAGATGCCATCTGCCCTGAGTCGATGCGATGCCATTGTTCTCACCCGCGCCGATCATCCCCAAACCACCGATGAAACTTTGGTCTATCTGCGCCACCATTTTCCAGACAAACCAGTCATGACAGCCATTCACCGGCCCAGTGGCTGGATTCCATTGCATACCCCTGCCCAACCGATGCCACTCCATGCCATGACAGAACCGGTTGTGGCTTTTTGCGGCATTGCCACACCTGAATCTTTTTTGCGTACCTTGCAATCGCTTGATGTGACGATTGTGGCTTTTTATCCATTTCCAGACCATCATTTCTTTTCCACGGAAGAAATCCATCAATTGATGGCCAAAAATGCGGGTGCCAGGGTGTTGGTTTGCACAGAAAAAGACGCTGTCAAACTGGACCCGGAAAAAATATCCTGGCCCATTTTTGCATTGCGTGTGGAAATGAGTTTTCAGAGTGATCCAGAATGGTTAAATAAACGCATCCATGAATTAAACGCCAATTGATGGATTTTTTACTTAAGGTTGGACAGCGTTCGCCATGATTACTCACCTTCGCGGCGTGAGAGCGTCTGTTCCAACTTCCCGGAACTGGAGAGCCGTCCCACGGATCCCCCGGCCAGAAGTTTGGGCAACCGGGCCACATCCTCCAACAGAGTCAATTGACTATGCCCGGTTTGCGGGTCACGGTGCGCAACCGTCACAGAGGGGATCATCTCCGGCCCCAAGGTATCCAGCAAAGCCGGATTATGCGTTGTGACCAGCACATCCACACCACGCCTGCCACCAACTTCCTTGAGCATACGCAGCAACAGTTCGACCCTCGAAGGGTGCAAACCATTATCCACATCTTCAATGACCAAAAGGATTCCAGAAGGACGGGTAATCAAGGCTGTCAGAATGGCCAGAAACCGCAATGTGCCATCCGACATGCCACGGGCATCAACCGTTTCCACACTCCCAGGCTGCCACTGTTCATCACAATAAAGCATGGCATCCGACTGGAAACGCCCAACTGGTTCTGCCCAAATCCGTTGAATATCCCGCTCTGGCAAATGACGGACATATTGATCAACCGCATTTTCAAGTTCTTTTTTCTTGTCTTCCGACAAAGCAGCCATCACTCCTGCAATGTTGGAAGCATCTGGATTTAACATGTCCGCAAGTGGAGAAAATCCACGCATATGGGAGGGAATGGGATCCAAAATGAAAACATCTTGCAACGTAGATGTTAACTCGTCAAGACCTTCTAACCCTTGCACTTCAGCTTTTTGCCAATAACTCAATATAGAATAAAAATGGGATATATCAACATAAGTTTCTCTGTACTTCACATCAAAATTTTGAGAACGATCCTTCTTACATAAAGATTCCGCAATAATTCTATATTTATTACTATCAATTTCTGCCGAGATGGAATAAAACAAATCGTAAGAATCATCCATACCGGCCACCAGGATGGATAAAGTAAAATCACTGGCTCCCTTCATCGTAGCCCATTCAAGCCCACCTCGCAAACCGGGCAGATTGGCATTCCCAGCCAATGCTTCCGTCAAACTGACCCCTCTTGCAATACGCTGCAAAAAAATCAGAGCTTCCAACGCATTGGACTTGCCACTGGCATTGGTGCCAATCAAAACAGTAACCGGATCAATGAAAAGTTTGGCACTGGAAAAACTTTTCCAGTTCGTCAACTCAATTTCTTTAATCATACATATTCCCAAAAACAAATAATCTGCTGCGCTTCAGAACAAAAAGTCAAAAGCAAAACCCTGGGGGATGAATCCCCCAGACCCCCTCTTTTTTTTTAATAATTTATAGAAAAAGGGATGAAAAATATCACTCCAGATTCCGTGCCTCATCCACCAACATGACCGGTATGTCATCCCGAATGGGAAAAGCCATACGATCAACCCGGCAAATCAATTCCCCAGCCTTGGCATCGTATTCCAACGTCCCCTTGCATTGGGGACAAACCAAAATCTCCAACAAAGCCCTGTCGATCATTTTGAGTTCCTTTCATGAGACTTAACACACCACTACCCGATACCACACCCGCCAATCGCCGAAACGGGAGATCCGCCATCAAAGACCGCCCCCCGTTCAACTCCAAACTGGCCACACCCACTTGATACAACGTCGATAATTCAACCTCCGACAACCTCCCCGACTCCGGGGGCCACGCCTGACCTGCCATGAACTGACGCAGATTCTCACCAACCACCAACAAACGATGAGCATACGGCCCACCACACACAGCACACACCATGCCACCGCGCCGAATGGAAAAATAACTCAATGACGCAACTTTCCCACACCCGACACAGCTCTCCACACGCCAACCATAACCAAACAATCGCAACAAATGAACAATCGTACCCCCAACCACAACCAATGGAGCCAAACCCGCTTCCAAGGCGTCCAACGCACTCTCCAACACCCAATGGACCTCACCCTGTTGCGCATCTTGCGGCATGACAAATCGATACACCACCTCCCCGATCAACTGGGCACCTGCCACCGCTATCGGCATGAATGGCAAACGATTTCTTGCCCGCACAATCTCCACATGGGCCAGGGTTCCCATCGCCTCTGAACCCCTGGCACGAATCTCCACTTGCAAACCATGCAATCCAGTCAACGCGGCCCGCACCTCTCCCCGCCCCCGCCTCACTCCACGGGCCACTGCGGACACCATCCCATGATGCGGTGTCAACAAAAAAACAATCCAGGATGCGTCACCAAAAGAAATGCGCCGCAACGCCAAGGCGTCATCCTCAATCCGCATCCCCAGACGGCTCCGTATATCCCAAATCCAACAAAGTACCAGGATCGACGTTCCAATCCTTTTTCACCCGCACCTGCAAACGCATATAAATCGGTCCGTCAAACAGGGACTCCAATTCCTTGCGCGCCAAGGCACCCACCCGTTTGAGAACCTGCCCCTGATGACCAATGACAATCCCTTTTTGCGACTCCCGCGCCACCAGAATGATGGCATCCAAATCCCTCACCGGCGACGGGGGGGGACGCTTGTTCCAGGCCACCACTTGCACCGCCAAGGCATAAGGCAACTCTTGTTGCAATTGCATAAACAACTTCTCGCGAATCACCTCCGCGATAATGAACGTTTCCGACTGATCGGTCCATTGCCCAACAGGAAAATAACGAGGGCCTTCCGGCAAAAACCGGGGCAACAGACGCAACAATGACTCCACATTCTTGCCTGTCAATGCGGAAATGGGCACCACTTCAACAATCTTGTTGACACCACTCTTCTTGACACCATCCGTGCTGGCACCATCCGCGCTGGCAAAATCCGCTCCCAACAAAGGAGCAACTTCGGCCAGTCGCATCATCATGCGTTCCTGAGGTGTCCGATCCATCTTGTTGAACACCAGAATCACCACCGAACCCGCCAAAAGCGGATGGGCGAGAATCTCCCGATCTTCCCAAGTCACACCAGAAGCGGCATCGACAAAATAAAGAGTGACATCCGCCTCCCGACAAGACTCATAGGCCGTCTGCACCATCGCCTGATTGAGCAGGATCCGCCCAGGATTATGAATCCCTGGCGTATCCAAAAACACCATCTGCACATTATTTTGTTCATACACCCCCAGAATTCGCGTGCGGGTGGTCTGTGCCTTGGGCGTGACAATCGCGGCCTTGCGTCCCAATATCCGATTCAAAAACGTGGATTTCCCGGTGTTCGGACGTCCGGCAATGGCAATATAACCAGACCGGAACACCGAATCAGGCGACCCATCCATACTCGACACACCCTGTCCCCCCCCTGGGGACATTTCATTCAATCCTGCTGGATTTTCCACTCATCACTCCTCATCAGTGGACGCATGATCCATGGCCAACAACGCCTCGCGTGCCGCTTCCTGCTCGGCCCGACGTTTGGTCCACCCCTCACCACGCCCAAAAATCCTCTCATTCACCCGGCACATCACGCTGAATTGGCGTTCGTGTGGGGCACCTGTGACCTGCTCCAAAATATAACTGGGCAACACCTGCCCAGCACCTTGCAAACGCTCCTGCAATAGGGTCTTGTAATCCTTGCCATGCCCACGGACTGAATAAATCTCAAGACGGGCCGCAAACAAACGTTGCGTGACCGTTTCGACCCCACGCCACCCCCCATCCAGAAATACCGCTCCCAGAATCGCCTCCACCGAATTGCCCAGAATGGACGTTTTGTCACGCCCTCCACTCTTGACCTCTCCTCGACCCAGTCGCAACCAGGATCCCAGTTCCAATTCCCGCCCAATGAGACTCAAAGCGCGCGTGTTGACCAATGACGAACGCCAATAAGTCAACTCCCCTTCGGCAGAATCTGGAAAACGATGATACAACAACGTCGAAACCGCCAAATCCAACACCGCGTCACCCAGGAATTCCAACCGTTCATTATGCAGCCCCAACTCTGTGGATGTCTCCTGCTCAAGTGTCGGTTCCACATCGTCCTGAGCCACAGAACGGTGGGTCAGAGCTTGGCTCAGCAACGTGATATCAGAAAAAACATAATCCAAATGCTGACGCGACCACTGCCTGAGCACTTCCTGTTCAGAGTCAGACTCTGTCATGGATCATGATCCCGCCTTATAGGTCAGCACCCATTCTTCATGTCCTGGCACAGAAAACTCCTGGTCACCAATTTTCAAGACCAAAGGAATGCGATAGTCCACTTCCACCCGATAACCAGTAGGCGTCTTGGTCAATCTGAAATCATCACCAGAGAGTCTGGAACGATTCATTTCATGATCAACCCGGCGTCTGACCTCATCAATGGGCATTTTGGAATAGGAACTTACCACGAGATCCGCCAGATCCCGCAACAGTAAATAATCATAAAATCCTGGTCCGATTTGCGAGACCATGCTCATCCCCACACCGACCAGTGCGAAAATGAAAATTACTTTGGTCAAAAACGACCCGGCTTCTCGATGTTTTATATCGTTTTTTGCCTTCATGAAAATGGCTCCTTTGAACATGATGCCCTTCGGAAAAAAAGTCAAAAGCAAAACCCTGGGGGATGAATCCCCCAGACCCCCTCTTTTTTTTTTAATAATTTTTTAAAAAAAGGATGGAGGGTGTTGGTTCATCGGAAAACGGCTCCCAAAGATGCCGCATCCAAGTCACACATCACTTGATCGCCTGCCCCAACCTTTCCCAACGCAACTTGCCCTCAATCCGATCCCAGGACCAGAAGAGTGCCACCGCCCGCCCCACCAATCGATAGGCAGGCACCAACCCCCAGTAACGACTGTCATTACTGTTGTCGCGATTATCCCCCATGACAAAATAATAACCTGACGGAATCACCTCATCAAACACCTGATCCGTATTGGCAAAAGGTCGCAACAAAATGTCGTGAGGCTTGTTGCCCAACTGCTCATGAAACCGTTGAGATTCCACCTGCTGCTCAAATTCATTGATATACAGGTAACTCCCCTGAGACTGTTGTACCACCAATTGACCATTCACATACAACCGTTTGTCACGATAGGCGATACGATCTCCCGGCAAACCGATAATCCGTTTGATATAATCCTTGGTTGGATCCTTGGGATACTCGAAGACCGCAATTTCTCCCCGTTCCGGCCCTTCATCTATGAAAATCCGATAATGGGTGAAAGGAATACGATACCCGTAAGCAAACTTGTTGACAAACAAATAATCCCCCACCAGCAACGTGGGGATCATGGAACCGGAAGGAATCTTGAACGGCTCCACCACAAACGTCCTGACCATGAAAGCGATTCCGACCGCCATGGCAATGGCCTCGTAGTACTCGGCGACCACACTGCCGGTCGTCAGAAATTTTTCACCCGCCAGCAATAAATAGATGCCAAAAACCAACAAGCCAACCGCAACCACCACCCCCCAGGAAAAAGAGATCTGTTCCATGGAAAAAACGCCCATGGAAACGGCATTCCCAAAAACAAACACGCTTGCAATTAAAAACACGATTCCATGCCAAACATGTTTTTTGCGTAACATCTGGAACATCACCACGTTTTGGATTCCTCCTTGCTTTATTCCACTTTCAAGACCGCCAGAAAAGCCTCCTGGGGGATCTCCACTTTGCCGATCTGCTTCATGCGTTTTTTTCCAGCCTTTTGTTTTTCCAACAACTTGCGTTTACGAGTGATGTCCCCGCCATAACACTTGGCCGTCACATTCTTGCGCAAGGCCTGAACGCTCTCACGAGCCACCACCTTGGAACCAATGGCCGCCTGAATGGCCACTTCAAACATTTGTCGATGAATGATCTCCCGCATTCGTTTGACCAGGTCGCGACCCCTGATCAAACTTTTCTCCCGATGAATGATCACAGACAAGGCATCCACAGGCTCCCCATTGATGAGAATATCCAGTTTGATCAAATCCCCTGGCCGATATTCGAGCAGCTCGTAATCCAGCGAGGCATAACCGCGCGACAGAGACTTGAGGCGATCAAAAAAATCCAGAGCCACCTCGTTCATCGGCAATTCATAACGCAACAGGGCCCTGGTATCAGAAATATAATGAATATCTCTCTGCGTGCCACGACGATCCGTACATAATTGCATCAGGGAACCGACATATTCAGGCGGGGTGAGAATGGAGGCAAGAATATAAGGTTCCTCGATGCGTTCCAGTTTGTTGGTGGCAGGCAACGCTGATGGATTGTGAACCTCCTCCATGGTTCCATCCGTAAGATAAGCCCGATAGACCACAGTAGGTGCCGTTGTCACCAGATCCAAACCAAACTCCCGCTCCAGACGTTCCTGGACAATCTCCATGTGCAACATGCCCAGGAATCCGCACCGCATGCCAAACCCCAATGCTGGCGAACTCTCTGGCTCGAACACGATGGACGAATCATTCAAGGACAATTTTTCCAACGATTCTTTCAGGAGGACATAATCCGAAGAGGTCGTGGGATAGAGTCCGGCAAAAACCAGGGGCTTGATCTCCTTGAATCCGGGCAGACGATCCATAGCAGGTCGTCCAGCATCGGTGATGGTATCCCCGACCCGCGCAATGGAGACCTGCTTGATGCCCGCAACCACCCATCCCACTTCGCCACAGGACAACACCGTGGTCTCGGTCAAACGCGGGGTGAAAATGCCCACCCGATCCAACGGGTAGTCCATGCCCGTACTCATAAGGCGAATCTTGCGGGTTTTGCCCATGCCCGCCTCGGTGGACATCCGTCCATCGAAAATCCTCACCAGGGAGACCACCCCCAAAAAATTGTCATACCAGGAATCCACAATCAAAGCGCGCAACGGAGCCAAAGGATCGCCTTTGGGTGGAGGGATGCGGGTGGTCACGGCTTCCAGGATATCCATGACCCCAAGACCGCTCTTGGCCGAAGCCATAATGGCATCTGAGGCATCCAGGCCGATGACATCCTCGATCTGTTTGCGCACGGCCTCAGGATTGGCTGCAGGAAGGTCGATTTTATTCAAAACCGGAATAACCGCCAGATCGTGATCCAAGGCCAGATAAACATTGGCCAGGGTCTGGGCTTCGACGCCCTGGGCCGCATCCACGACCAACAACACCCCCTCGCAGGCAGCCAGAGAGCGGGAGACCTCATAGGAAAAATCCACATGGCCAGGGGTATCGATAAAATTGAACACGTAAGAACGACCATTTTTGGCCCGATAGTTCAACCGCATGGACTGGGCCTTGATGGTGATCCCACGTTCCCGCTCCAGATCCATGCTGTCGAGAACCTGAGCGGTCATTTCACGGGCATCCATGGCACCGGTCAATTCGATCAAACGGTCGGCAAGGGTGCTTTTGCCATGGTCAATATGGGCGATAATGGAAAAATTACGAATATGGTCCAGAGACATAAGAATGGGCAACCAGGAGAATGAAGGAGAAGATAACCCCTGCTCCCGATCCAGAGTCGTTACTGCAATCGGGCTTGCGACACTCACGAAGCAAGCATGGGACGGGGTCGCGTCTCCTACGTCACAAGGAGCCGCAGTACTACTTATAATCTCCTCGATCGGTTTTCGCCAGTTCCACTGTTGCCAAAACCGCTGTCCGATGCAGCAATTCTCGTTCTGAGCCACTTTCCGGGGCATTGGACAAGGATCGGAGGGCCTGATCCCGTGTCTGACGCAGCCGTTTGCGTGTCTCTTCCGGCTCCACCAGGTCATCGGCGATCAAATCCCGCCCCAGGGCTTCGAGGGATCCCAGCAACTCGTCGGCCTGTTCCAGTTGTTCCCGACGTTGATACGGTGTGGCTTGACGCTCCGAAGTCACGGAACCGGCGGTCAGAGATGCCAGAATGGGAATGGCTTCCTGGATCCCGGCGGCGGCGGCCAGGGACTTGGAAAAATTTGCCCCTTCCACGGCCAAACCGGAAGGTTTTGCCTTGGCAGCCGCCGAACTGGCCAAGGTCTTATTACTCTTTTCCAGGCGACGAACGGTCATACTAGCTCCTCCCAGTGGCAAATTATGTTGAAATGATTCCGGGAGTGATGTGCTTGATCTGCTCTACCCGATTTCTCCATGACATTCAAGCATCATGCCAACCGGATCACCCCCACATCAAACACCCCGCTGAGGCCGTTGGGGTTTGCGGGCCAATTTGGCCAGGGCATTCAGGAAAGCCAAGGCTGATGCCACCACCACGTCGTTATCCACCCCCCGTCCCTGTACGGAACGGTCCTGACGCTCCATAGTGACGATCACATCGGCCTGGGCATCGATTCCGCCGGTGATGGCGCGCACCTCATAGCGTTGCAAACGAACCTCATGGGCACCCGGAACCAGTTGCACAATGGCATTGAACACGGCATGAATGGCCCCTTCACCCCACCCTGCCCCCCGTTGCGAATGGCCGTCGATCTTGATTTCCACTGCGGCCACCGGGGTATCTTCTGTGCCAGAGGCCACATGAAGACGCAACAGTTTGTATTGATCCGCTTCCCGGATCACCTCATCATCGACCAGGGCTTCGATGTCGTCATCGAACAGGAGTTTTTTCTTGTCCGCCAGGGCCTTGAACCGCTGCATGACCCGTTCGATCTGGAGTTCGGGCAAGTCGTATCCCATTTCCTTGAGGCGTTCGCCAATGGCATGTCGTCCGGAATGTTTGCCAAGTACCAGACGATTGGCCGACAGTCCCACCGAAGCTGGTGTCATGATTTCATAGGTGGAGGCATCTTTGAGCATGCCATCCTGATGGATGCCGGACTCGTGAGCAAAGGCGTTGGCCCCAACCACGGCCTTGTTGGGCTGGATGGGAAACCCCGTGACACGGGAAACCAATCGGGAAGTCGCGCTGATCTCCTCGGTCACCACGTCGGTATGAAACGGCATGATGTCCCGCCGGGTGGAAAGGGCCATGACCACCTCTTCCAGTGCGGCATTGCCGGCCCGTTCACCCAGACCGTTGAGCGTGCATTCGACCTGACGGGCACCATGACGCACTGCGGCCAATGAGTTGGCGGTGGCCAACCCCAGGTCATTGTGACAATGCACCGAAAGGACGGCCTTGGAAATATTGGGCACCCGCTCCATCAATTGATGGATGCGTTCACCGAATTCGTGGGGCAAGGTATATCCCACGGTATCGGGAATATTGATGGTCGTGGCTCCGGCATCAATCACGGCCTCCACGATGCGACAGAGAAATTCCATCTCGGAACGGCCTGCGTCTTCTGCGGACCACTCGATGTTGGAGGTATATTGTCTGGCACGCCTGACTCCGGCGACTGCGGCCTCCAAGACCTGATCCTGGGTCATGTTCAACTTGTGACGCATGTGAATGGGACTGGTGGCGATAAACAGGTGAATCCTGGGGTTTACCGCCTCACGCAGGGCCTCCCAGGCGCGGTCGATGTCTGCAAACCGGGTCCGGGCCAGACCAGCTACAGAACACTCCCGCACCATGCCGGCCACGGCTTGCACGGCCTCGAAATCCCCCTGGGAAGAGATCGGAAAACCTGCCTCGATGATGTCCACTTTCAAACGTTCCAACTGTTTGGCAATGCGAAGTTTCTCTTCGACGTTCATGGACGCCCCAGGGGACTGTTCTCCGTCCCTCAAGGTGGTATCAAAAATGAACACCTTCTCCGACATGGTCGTCACCTTTTTCCCAAAAAACAGACCTGATCACAAGAGACTCTCTCCAAAGCATCCCCTTTCCCCATTTTTGACAAGTTTATCGAAAGGATTCCAGAGTCGCAAGTTTCACCCATGCGCCCGATCAACAAAATGGCTCTCTCCCATCTGGAAACTGCCGCAACCTTTCTACAATGAATGCTTGCCAAAAGATCTCGTTGCCCTGTTGCGTGCGAAAACTGTACAATCAACCCAGAATTCCTTGGGTAGATGAGGCTTTACGTGCCCATTTCCCGGTTCTTAAGCTGTTTGGCCTCTGCCCATCCCCCATTACCAACTTCACCCGCTACGCCATGGTGATCAACGAACTATTATGAACACTCATACACATTCGATCTCACAACCCCATGATCGTTTTCTTAAAGCGTTACTCTCCCAGCCGGAAACAGCCGCAACCTTTCTGCAAGAACGCTTGCCAAAAGATCTCGTTGCCCTGTTGCGCACAGAAACCGTACAATTGACCCAGGATTCCTTTGTGGACGAGGCATTGCGTGCCCATTTCTCGGATCGGGTGTTGCAGGTCCAAATGGTGGATGATGCGACCGCCTTTCTCTATACCTTGATCGAACACAAAAGTCGGCCAGACTACTGGACGCCCCTCCAGTTATTAACCTATTTGGTTCGCATGTTGAATAAGCTCCAAGAACAAGGATGGAACCCCTTGCCCCCGGTGATCTCAGTTCTCATTTATCATGGAACAGACCCATGGAACATGCCACAAGAATTTTTGGCTCTGGTGGATGCAAACGAGGTATTGCGCCCCTATCTGATGAATTTCCGCATCGTGACCGTGGATCTGGGACCGATCCCAGATGACGAGATGTCACACAATGCCCGATTACGGGCTGGCTTGCTGGCTCTGAAATATTCCAACCGTCCCTTGGAGCAATTGCAGATACTGAACAGAATCGCCTTGGAACTGGTTGATGTATCAGAAGAATTTTTTATGCAAATACTGATATACATCATCCATACCTATGTCACAGCCAACGAAACCGTAATCAGAACCATCATCCAAAAGGCCAGACCAACGGAGGAAACCAAAATGATGTCCATTTTCGCACAAGAGATGATCGCCAAGGGTCGCCAGGAAGGACTACAGGAAGGAGTACAGGAAGGAGAACAAAAAGCGACTGCCAACATCCTTCAGCGTCAATTGACACGACGCATGCAAGGCTTCTTACCCGAATGGGTCCATGAGAAAATCAAATCTGCCGATCTGAAGACCCTGGAATTATGGACTGATCTGGTATTGGATGCCCGTTCGCTTCAAGACGTATTCGGCTCCGACCTGCCCGCTATGCCTGAAAAAAAATCCAGCAAGCCAGACCATCGGAGGAAACCAAAATGAAAAGCAAGCCTCTGACCGGGCCTACCAGATCGGAAAACAAGGCAACTCCCAAAAAATTGCGGTAAGAGATCCCAATGAATGTACACTATTTCCCGGTAATCATCGAACATGGACACAATGAAGCTGGCGAAGAAAGTTTTTGTGCCTTTTTCCCGGACTTGCCGGGTTGCGTATCTGGTGGGGATGCACTGGATGAAACCCTGTTGAATGCGGGTGAAGCCCTGGAGATGCATATTTCGGCCATGATCAGGGATGATGAAAAGATTCCTCGACCCTCGCCGTTGGGCAGCATCGCACAGGATCCAGAAGTTGAAGAGGTTTTGCGCACTTTGGTGCGGGTGGATATCCCTGCCAAGTGGGTGAATGTGAACATCGCCATGGCGGAAACTCTGCTGCATCGCATCGACACGACAGCCAAAAAGCGAGGAATGACCTGCTCTGGTTTCGTGGTTGAAGCAGCCAGGAGAATGACCGAGTCAATCTGACTCTATGAACCAACAAGGACCAAGAGGATGAAACATGTTAAACTGGTGTGGTTGATCGTGACCATCGGGTTGTTGATCCCTTCTCTATCTGTCCAGGGGGTGGCATCAGCAAAAGAGAAACGGGTGGCGTTGGTGATTGGCAACGGAGCCTATATCGGCCAGAATTTGGGTACACTCGACAACCCGACCCATGACGCCGAGGACATCGCCAAGTCTCTGAAAGAATTTGGATTTGACGTGAAGGTCCATAAAAATTTACGCAAAGCGGCCATGGATGATGCCATTGCCGAATTTGGGCGACGCGCCGGGGATGCGCATGCGGCCCTGTTTTATTTCGCCGGACACGGCGTACAGATCAAAAATCAAAATTTTCTGATGCCCATTGACGCCACGGCCAAAAGTGAGGCCACGGTTGCTTATGAGGGAATCAACGTCAATTACATCTTGGAAGAACTGGAAAACGCCCATAGCAACATCAACATGGTAATGTTGGACGCCTGCCGGAATAACAGTTTTACCGGAAAATTCCGCAGCGGCAAGCTGCGGGGTCTGGCGCAACCAGGGAGTGTACCCAAAGGCACGGTGATTGTGTATGCCACTGACCCCGGCAACGTGGCGGCGGATGGGGATGAGCGCAACGGGTTGTTCACGGCTGGATTGCTGGCTGGATTCAAGGCCAAAGATTCAAGCCTGATCGGGGTGTTGACCACGGCCAGCACCTATGTGGAAGAAAAAAGTGGAGGACAACAAACTCCTTATGTAGTGCCTGACAGAAAAAGCCGATTTTTTTGACATCACCCATCCTCAAACACGCTCACGGATGCAAAATTAAGACAAATTTAGTCAAGGATAGTCAGCGAGAACA
>JAMOBH010000001.1:0-51430 GCA_039908085.1 Magnetococcus sp. YQC-5 | reverse complement strand
GTAAACCCCAAGTATAACCGCAATGGCAACAAAAATGCGCGGCATGATCGTGGTGGCGCGATCCACAAAATAGACCGAAGCCAACGAACCCAATCCCGTGCTGATCAACATGCCGGTAATCAAAATACTGGTGGAAATCACCGCATTACCCAAGGCACTGATGAATTTGCCGATCAACGATACCTCTACCAGAATATAACCCAATCCCAAAGCAAAAAAATACCCCAAAATGCCCAGTTTTCCAGGTTGGGGGGCAAAAATCGTGCGCCAACCAAACAGAATCGGCATGGAAAGCAACAGCAGACCAGCCAGAGCCGCTTGTCCCAGGGTAAACCACAACAGCAGATAGCCCCATTCATCCGAAATGGCTTCCAGCCGCCCAAAAAAACGTGACAAATCACCCAGGCGGACAAACCCCGCAAAATAGGGTCGATCATCTGTCAAAGGAGCCAAATCAAAAGGATAGATCTTGAGGTCTTCCATCCCGGTATTGTGCATCATGCGGTCCAGCATCAAACGGTACAGGGATGTCACCGAAAGATCCACTTCCGGGTTTGATTCGGGCAGTTGCTCGCTCCTGGTTGCTGCGGTCTGGTCTGACTCCCCTTCCCTCCTGGTTTCTGTGGTCTGGTTGGTCTGGTCTGTAACCGAAGTCTCCCCTTCCAACACACTTTGACGGAAACCTGTCAGAATACTTTTTCCATCCAATGTGAAACGTTCCCCTGGTCGGTAAACCACATCAAAAGCCATTTCACGGCAATAGGCATCCAGACGGGCAATTTCTTCTGGTGTGAATCCACCTTTTTTGAAAAGAACTGTCGTGGTTGAAAGAAATACATGGGCCACGTAAAAAGAATGGGACGCACTTGGACCAACCGTGAGACGTCCCGCCTCTGCCAATGTGGCGAACAGGCGTAGCGTTGATTTGGGAGGATCTTCTTTGTTCCATACCGTGACTGCCAACACCCCATCGGGTTGTAACGCTCGCATATAGGATGACAAGGACTCACGGGTGTAAAGATATTTTTCCGTCACGGCAAAACCACCAGGACTGGAGAGTCCCGTGGAATCGGCCAAACTCAGATCAACAACATCATAAAGCTGCTTGTTGGCTCGCATGACCAACTGACCATCCATGGGGATCATCTTCACCCTGGAATCAGCCAGAAAATCACCGGTCAGGCGTTTGATCTCTCCATTGGAGAAGGCATCCACAATCATTGGATTGCCTTCGGCAACAGTGACGTTTTTGGCACCAACGGCCAAGGCCACCCGCGTGGAAATGCCGCCACCAAACTGGACGACAAATGCATTGCGTGGGTTGGGCTGTATCAGATACGGCATAAACATGGGCAAATAACGATAATATTTATTTTGCTCATGGGGAATGGCTTTCATAATGCCAATGGGACCGTCACTGTCGATATACATGCCGAGATAGGTGTTTTCCGGCAATTCGGTCGTGGCGAAGGAGGCCATATCGCTCAAACCTGGAGCAAAATGGAAATATGAACTGGCATAGATTTCAAGGAGGCCATGGGCACCAGCCGCCCGATGGAGACGTTGGGCATCGGGGAATTTGGTCGCGTAACTCACCCCTTTATAGGGTGAAACTTGAATCTGAGGCAATTGAACCAACAACACCACAGAACAAGCTGCCGACAAAGTGACCAGCCAGGGGGAACGCCGGTCATCCCAGGCTGCAAACCAGAACAAGGCACCTCCCCACCACAGCAGCAGAGGCAACAACAGCAGGTATTCGGGCGGCAGCCACAACATGAGGCCCAGACAGGAGAGACCGGCAATGCCTGAACCGGTCATGTCAGCGGCATAAGTCAACTGGAAGCGTCGGCTGCCAGTCAAAAAGGCGATGCCCAACAACAAAGCACCCACCAGAAACGGTGCGGAATAACAGGCAAAATTAAGAAGCAGATTCCAAGCCTGCTGTTTGTCTGCCATCAAAAAGATGGGATTGAACTGGGTTTGTTGGGCCAGCACATTGCCCAGAACCATCAGGGGGCCAAAGGCCATAAAGGCGATGCGGGCGATACGCTCTTTTTGACGGTCGAAGAAATCACGTCCCAGGCACATCACGGTACTGGCCACACCAAAGCCAAACATGGCGACACTCACCACCAGCGAGCCGAAATGGGCCCAACCAGAGATGGAAAACAGTCGCATCACTGTAATCTGCAAGGCAATAATCGCTCCGGCAGTCAGAAAGACGGACCAAAAAAAGACCATCCGCTCCTCTGGGACCGCCAGAGCACTCTTGATTCCAGATTGGCTCACTTAAGGCCCTTTCCACTCCATGTGCCACCACCCTGTTTGGTGAATGGAACAAAAGATATTTTTCTGCCGTTATAGATATCTTTGCGGGTGATTGTCACATTGCCTGTAGCATCCACCTCCTTGTGTACCTCCAGCAGGGTTTGTTTCCCTGGCGGACCAACCGGAATCACCATGATCCCATTGGGGGCCAACTGTTTGAGCAAAGGTGGCGGGATGTGGTCAATGGCACAAGTGACGATAATTTTATTGAATGGACCTTTTTCCTCCCATCCATAATAACCGTCACCCGACTTGAGGTGGACGTTGGCATACTCTGGCGTGCCAGCATCGAGTAAATGTTTGTACACTCCCTTGGTGCGCTCATGGAGTGGCTCGATGATCTCCACCGAATAGACGTGGTTGGAGAGATGAGCCAGAATGGCCGACTGGTATCCAGAACCTGTACCGATTTCCAAAACCCGGTCTTCGGGTTGGACATCCAGTGTGGAGGTCATGCGCATTACCAGATGAGGTCCAGAAATGGTCACGCCATAACCAATATCAAGGAAAGCATGGTCATAGGCGCGTGGTTTGTTGCGTTCCAGGGTGAACTCTTCCCTGGCGGTCAACAAAAAGGCCTTTTCCTCTTTGGGACGCCAGAGATCCTTGGCTTTGCGCAGATGCAACATACGATCATAACGCCAAGCGAGCATTTTTTTGTCATGACGGAAAATTTTCTGCATGGATTCAACAAAAGAGGCCTGATCTTTGATTTCAGGAGTGGCCAGGGAAGTCACATCAAAAGCCGGGGCGTGTTCGGCCTGCACGGTGGCGACATTAAAAAGTACCAAGGCTGCTACTGGCAAAACCTTAAGGTTACGTAAAAAATTTTTCATGTTTTTCCTTCCATGTCAATCATCAGGTTGTTTTGTTGAAACACAGCAGAATAGAGTAGAACACATGTAAGTAAATAATTATATGGTTTGATTCGTTGTGCAACATTTCAATAAATATTTAACGCAAAAAAAAAAAGACCTCTCCAAATACGGAAAAGTCCTTTGCAGATCCAGTTGGTGCGAAAGGCGGGAGTCGAACCCGCACACCTTGCGGCACTGGAACCTAAATCCAGCGCGTATACCAGTTTCGCCACTTTCGCACATGAGAGACTGAACAAGCATCACCATGCGCTGATTTGATTTTTCAAGGTGTCATCAACTGATGTTACAAAATGATTGGGGCGAACGATGGGACTCGAACCCACGACCACCGGAATCACAATCCAGGGCTCTACCAACTGAGCTACATCCGCCATACCGACCGATTTTGCACCCAACAAGGATTATTTGCCTTTCAGGTGATTTGGTCAAACCAAGCAATCAAAATGTACCACAGGATCGGGTTGCGCGTCAAGTCACAATTTGTCAACTGACAACAGAAACCCGCCAGTCCAATCCACAACTAAGCGATTTGGCTTAAGACAACTGATAATTTTCGGACAACAAGTCAAAGGCAAAATCTTTGAGAATGAATCCCCTAAACCCCATCCTTTTTTTTAATTTTAAACAAATAAAAAATATAAAAAAAATGGGTGGGGGGCTGGGAGGCAGTTCACCGCTCCCAAAAGTCTTTTTTCTAATCTTTCCGAAACATAAATAAACGGGCGAGTGGAGTAACACCCCCTCGCCCGTTGTTACTAATGCTTGGCTTACACTTATCCGATTTGGACGACAATCCCGTGCAGCACCGAAGCGGCATCACCCATTTTGCCAGCGATATTCCGAATATGACGATAAATTTCACGTCGCTTGAGCATTTCGACGACATGAATCATTGCCTGCACTTCGGCCCCGTCGGACCGGCTGCGCATCTTGCTCAAGTCATCGTCAATGCTGTAGAGATTGACCAAAGCCTTGCGATAGATCCGATCCACATTGGCCAGACACTGCAACCCCACCTGGGCATCCGGGTCAGCCATGGCTGGAGAGGTGTCCAACTTGGAAAAACCACGCTGAAGGGCGTTGGCCGTCTCACGCAACACGATGGCCATTTCCAGCAAATAATTATCGGTCTTAATTTTCAGGGCTTCCATCTCTTCAACCACGATCCGAATCGAGCCAACCGGCACTTCCAGGGTGATGATGGAGCGCAATACATCTTCACGGTCAATCGGGGTGGAAAAGGCATTATTCAGCACATCTAGATGCTTTTCGCGCATTTCCTTGGCTTGAGTTTCAATTTTCATGATTTCATGATACTTGGCGGTACTGGATTCTGACAAATAATCCACTGCCCCAGACATCCCCTTGGCCAACAATTCAGCTTGCAAGCTGATCATGCTCAGGAACGGGGGAATGCGAGGAAAGACATTATCCAACATTTTGGTAAAAGGCGAACTGGAACTGCTCATGAACATCTCCTTGGAAACATTAAGATGAAGGATTGATTTGGAACCGGTTGATACTCAATCAGTGAACGCTACTGACTTTGGTGATCATATCAGCCAACATGTATGTCAAACCAGCCACCAAACCAGAACCTGGGATGGTGAGAATCCATGTAGCGAAAATTTCCTTGCCTTTCCGCCATTTGACTGCTTTGGGTTGTTCGGCGGTGCCCACACCCATGATGCTGGAAGAAGCCACATGAGTCGTGGAGACCGGCGCGCCCATGGTGGCTGCACCAAAGATGACGGCTGCGGCTGTCAATTGCGCATTGAATGAGTGAAGGGGACGCACCCGGAAGATACCAAAACCAACTGTCTTCACGATCCGCCATCCACCAAACATGTTGCCAAGGGTGATGAAAGCTGCACAAGTGACAATGACCCAGTAAGGCACATGAAACTTTTCGATGCTGCCTCCCAACAGAAGGGCGAGCGAGATGATACCCATGCTTTTTTGAGCATCATTGGTGCCATGGGAAAATGAGAGAGCAGCGGCACTTACCCATTGGGACCATTTGAAATACTTATCGATACCGGGTTTGGAGTTGGCTGTCAAACGTCTGGCCACTTTCTGAAAGATCCACCCCAACCAAAATCCGAGAACAGGTGAGACAAATAATGAAAGAACCACCTTCATGACCCCGGACATCTTGCCTTTCATGATCAGATCTTCCCATCCCCACATCACATGGTTGGCACCAGCGGCAAACAATACCGCACCGGCCACACCACCCACCAGGGCATGAGATGACGAAGATGGCAATCCAAACCACCATGTGAACAAGTTCCAGAAGATAGACCCGAAGATGCCACATAAAAGAATCATCAACGACATGTTGGCATTCAAGTCATCGATTTTGACGAATTTGCCGATGGTGTTTGCCACGGCGGTTCCGCCGAGCATGGGACCGATGAAATGAAACACGCCGGTCAACAGAGCGGCCTGAATGGGAGTCATGGCCCTGGAGGCAATGATGGACCCGGTAATGTTCGAAGCATCGTGAAAGCCATTGGTGAAGTCGAAAATCAACACGATAACAATGGCGGTCCACATCATCATTACTATGGTAGTGCTATCCATGTCGTGTCACCTCGGATGCCCTGTCCAACATTAACCAAAATTGCATACTCATGTTCATTTACTTCCTCCTCCTGAATGTTATTAGGTATCAACGATCTGCCAACAAACTCTGTCCATCAATTTTTTGAACATAATGCCCCATTCGGGGGCAAAAAGTCAAAGACAAAACCGTTAGGTTTAGCTCCGTTTTCCTGTTATCCATACATTCCAGTTCAGGGAATTGCTCTTGAACAGGATGCCCTTCGGGCAAAAAGCCAAAGACAAGACTTTGGGGGATTGGATGGCGGTTCTCCGCCCCCCAAGCTCTTTTTTAACGAAACATCGAGTGCCTAAACTCATAAAAAAAAATGGGGACGTGATCAGCGTCCCCAGGATAACAGCCAGAAAAACAAACGAATCAACCGTAACGCCCTTCGATGTAGTCTGCGGTCTCTTTGTGATGCGGGGAGACAAACAACTCTTCCGTGCGGGTGTGTTCAACCACCCGACCCATCAACATGAAGATGCACTCCTCACTCGCCCGCCGGGCCTGGGCCATGTTGTGGGTGACGATCAAAATCGAATAGCGTCCACGCAACTCCCAGATCAACTCCTCCACTGCGGCGGTTCCCTTGGGATCCAAGGCGGAACAGGGTTCATCCATCAACAAAATCGACGGCTTGACCGGCAACAACCGGGCAATGCACAATTTTTGCATCTCTTCCAAAGACAAGCCCACCGAAGCTTTTTGATCCAGGCGATCCTTCACCTGATCCCACAACAGCACCTGCTTCAAAGCATCCTCCACAATGCCATCCGCCTCGCTTTTGGGAATAACGCGATTCGAATCATTGTGAATCCGATAGCCAAACAGGATGTTCTCCCGAATGGAAATCGGCAAGGGATTGGGACGCTGAAACACCATGCCCACCTGCTTGCGCAATTGAGCGAGTTCTACTTCCTGGGCATAGATATTGTGGTTGAACACCTCAATGGCCCCTTTGATCCGCACATAGCCCAACCGTTCGTTGATCCGGTCCACACTGCGCAAAAAGGTGGACTTTCCACATCCACTGGGACCGATCATGCTGGTGATGATCCCTTTCTTGATCTGGAGATTGATGTCAAACAGGGCCTGAAATGTCCCGTACCACAAATTGAGATCCTGCGTGGTGATGGCCATTTCCGGGGCAGATGTCGAAGATATGGCCGACACGGATTGGGTCATCATCCGAATTTCCCTCCAATGTAATCGTTGGTGCGTTGATCCTTGGCTTTACCGCTAAACAATTGTTCCGTAGTACCAATTTCGATGCAATCCCCATTCAGGAAAAAGGCGGTGCGATCCGCCAGACGATTGGCCTGCTGCACCAGGTTGGTGACCAGGATGATCGTCATTTCCGCCTTGAGTTCTTTCAAGACATCCTCGATACGCATGGTGGTGACCGGATCCACCGCAATGGAAAACTCGTCGAGCATGAGAATTTCCGGGCTTTGCGAAAGCGCGCGGGCAATGGTCAGACGCTGCTGTTGACCCCCGGAGAGCAGACTCCCCAAATGGGTCAGGCGATCCTTGACCTCATCCCACAAGGCCGCCCGCCGCAGACACCGTTCCACCAACTCATCCAGATCGGCCTTGGTCCCGGCCGTACCCGCCAACCTTGGTGCCAAAGCCACATTGTCGTAAACTGTCAGCGGCAACCCCACTGGCAAGGGAAAAACCACGCCAATTTTGCGCCGTAAAGCATAGACATTCCGCCATTCACGGGTATTGATCCCATCGATGCTGACAGACCCTGTGACTGTCATATTGCTGCGCATCATATCCATCCGGTTGATGGCGTTCAAAAATGACGTTTTCCCACTATTGGCCGGGCCGATAATCCCGAAAATCTCGTTTTCCCGGACATCCAAGGTCACATGTCGCAAAATCGCATTGGAGCCATAAGAGATGACCAGATCCTTTACTTCGATTTTATTCTTGACCTGTTGGCTTGCAGTTACCATTTCTTTTTTCCCCGCAAATGCATACGAATCCAGATGGCGACCGTGTTCATGATCATGACAATCCCGACCAGCACCAAGGCCACGCCAAAAGGCAGACTTTCCGGGACATCAGGCACCTGGGTGGCCACCACAAATAAATGCAGTGCCAAGGCCATGGTCTGATCGAACACGCTGTTTGGTAAAAAGGGGAGAAACATGGCCGCTCCGGTAAACATGATCGGTGCCGTCTCCCCCGCTGCTCTGGAGACCTGCAAGATAATCCCCGTCAAAATACCGGTAAAGGCGTTCGGAAGCACCACATTCCAAATCGTCTGCCAACGTGTGGCCCCCATGTTCCAGCATGCCTCCCGGAAAGGGCGCGGCACAGATTGCAACGACTCCCAGGAGGAGACGATCACCACCGGCAACGTCATGATGGCCAAGGTAAGGCTGGCGGCCAGAATACTGGTGCCGAATTTGAAAAAAGTGACAAAAGCACCCACCCCGAACAAGGCATGGACAATCGACGGCACTCCGGCCAGATTAATGGTGGCCAGATTGATCAACCGGGTCAGCATGTTGTCTGGGGCGTATTCACTCAAATAAATCGCCGCAGCCACTCCCAACGGGACAGAGGCCAACATGGAAACCACCACCAGCCAGATGGTGCCAAACAAGGCGGGAAAAATACCGCCAGCCGTCATGCCGTTGGTCGGATCTGTGAAGATAAAAGTCCAACTTATACTGTGCCAACCCCGAAAAATCAATGTGGCAAGAATTATAACAACAGGGATGATTAAAATAACCATCATTCCACCGAACAGCATTTTGAATCTTTTTTGAATTTGCGCATTGTGATGATTAATAGGTGATGCCTGGAACATGGACTTATCCTTTCCGAACGCCACGGACAATGAAGTCAGCGGTCATGTTGATTAGGAAGGTGATGAAAAACAAAAAGATGCCGATGGCAAACAACGATTGGTAATGGGCAGAACCAACAGCTGTTTCCCCCAATTCAGCGGCAATGGTGGCGGTCAAGGCACGGAACGAATCAAACACACTGGTCGGTATATTGATGGAGTGACCACTCGCCATGAGAATGGCCATAGTCTCCCCGAACCCCCGTCCCACTCCCAGCAAACCGGCAGAGAGCAGACCATTTTTGGCTGCGGGTAGTACCACCTTGTAAATCATCTGCCAACGAGTTGCACCCAGGGCCTCTGCCGCTTCCCGATAGGTATCGGGCACCGCCTTGAAGGCGTCTTCCGCGATGGAGGTGACAATTGGCGCAGCCATCAATGCCAAAATCAGGGCGGAGTTGAGTACTCCAAGGCCCATGGGGACATCGAAGGTTGTGATAATAAGAGGATTCATGATCGACAGGGCGATAAATCCCCACACCACGGAGGGAATGGCGGCCAGAAATTCAATGAGGATTTTGAGTATTTCCCGTGTTTTGCCCGTGGCAAATTCCGCGATAAAGACAGCGGCCCCAATGGAAAACGGCAGACAAATCGCCATGGCCAGAATCGTCACCGCCGCCGTACCCAGCACCATGGCCAAAATGCCGTAGGTGGCGCGGTTCAATGAAGTGGGACGCCAAGCGGGTGAGAAGAAAAACTCCTTCACATTCATATCATCGATGATAAAACCCAGCCCTTCCTTGAAAACAAAAGCAAAGATGCCTACGACGAATATAATGGCAGAAATACCACAGAGAAACATCAGCCCCTGAAACATCTTGTCAAGAAGCCAATTCTTGTCCCTGGCATCACCGACCACGTTCTTTGCGGATGAACGTGCTTCCATGACTACAGTACCTCCTTGCCCGTCACGATATCCATCAACTGACGTAATTGTATAGCCAGTTCGCGGTAGATCTCCTCGAAACGACGCATGGCGGCACTTTTATCCGCCGCCTCCGGCAAGCTCCCGACATCCCATTGCAAAACAACGGTATGAAACGGCGGACGCTCAATGATCGAACGCACTGGACCTTGCAAACTAATGATTATATCCATCGTGTTGATATCCACCGTTTCCAAGCTCTTGGGGAGCTGCTTGCTGAGATCACACCCGACGCCCTTCATGAATTCAACTACAAAGGCATGCGGTTCCCTGCTGGCTTGACGACCCGCGCTGAAAAACCGACACTGTTTATCATACCCTTTCCGCGCTATGGCTTCGGCCATCAAGCTCAAGGTACTGTTCTCCTCATCCAAAAAGAGGATATTGATGATTTTTTCGCTGGGCATCTCTCCAGTAAGCCAGAAAATGACCTCTTCGCACAAATTGACGGCCCGGTTGCCCACCCGTTCCAGTGTGTTGAAAATGACATAGAGATCCATCACATAGCGGGAATGACCCACATGGCTGTCCCCTTCCTCGACCAGATCACGGAACGCAGTGTCCAGTCCCGCGCCCAATTGGGCGTTCATCTCAATGGTGCTTTTGGCCAAGCCGGCGTTTTCCTCGGCAAAAGCGGTCAAAGCCTGATGCAACATCGTGCGTGAACTGTTGGCCATGGCCTCCATCTCCAGCTTCAACACTCCAGTGGGCGGGGTCTTCAGATCCAGAGCCTCACGGCAGATATTGACCGCATAATCGGCGATCCGCTCCAGGTCGTAAATCATACGCAAGCAAGAAGAGATCAGACGCAAATGACCGGCACTGGGCAGATGTCTGGCAATAAAAATATGACAGAGATGATCTAACTCCTTGCATTGACGATCCAGGGGATAGTCCATCAAAATAGTCATATTCGCGAGTGCTTCGTTACCATTAAACAGTGCCTGCATGGCATTCTTCAGGGCTGTTTCCACCCCCTCCCCCATAGTAGTCACAGTTTGTCGGATTTGATTCAAATCCTGTTGCAATCTTTTTTCATAAATAGGCATCGCTTACTCCGTTAACCTGCATGACATGACATGAAAACAACCTAATTTTTAAGCAGAAAAAAATCACAAAAAAACAAGCCGCTCCAGGGAACAGCTCTCGCGGAGCGGCTTGCTTGTGTCAAAAGCGCAGGGCAAACGATGCGTTTATTTGGCGGCGCACTTCACTGGACGAACTGGGGCATAGCCTTTTTCTTGAATAATGCACTGACCGATATCGGTCATGATCCAATCCAGGTATGTCTTGACCTCACCCGTAGGTTCCCCCTTGGTATACATAAACAAAGGACGGGCAATGGGATAGAGTTTCTTGATAGCATTATCCATATTAGGCTCAATCGGGGTAGCCTTGTCATCCTTGGCGACTGGCAGTTTCTTGACCAGTGGAGAGTCATAGGCCAAGCCACTGTAACCGATGGCGCAGGGGGTCTTTTCCACCAGATCGATCACATCTTTAGACCCATGCATGTCTTTGGTGCCCAGACGGAAATCTTTTCCCTCACCCAGAATCGCTTCCTGGAAATAGACATAGGTGCCGGAGTTGTTCTGACGACTGACCACGATGATCTGATTACCCTGGCAGCCAGGCACCGTCACCCCAAGCTTGCTCCAGTTGGCAATCGATCCGCCATCTCCATAGATATCGGCCAACTGCTTTATGGTGATGGATGTCATCGGATTGGATTTATGGACAAAAATGGCCAAGGCGTCAAAGCCTACCGTGTGTTCCTTGGGTTCGATGCCATTCTTCTTGGCAGCGGCGATTTCCTTGTCTTTCATGCTTCGACTGGAGTTGGCCAAATCCACGGTGCCGTTGATCATGGCTGCAATTCCGGTCCCGGAACCACCGCCGGTCACAGCCACGGCCACATCCGGCTTGATCTTCTGATACTCTTCCGCCCAAGCCTGGGCCACATTAACCAAGGTGTCTGACCCTTTATTCTGAATCATGGTGCGTGCGGTGGCCTCCATGGAAAATGCCCCCAACAGACCAGCGGCCAAGGTGATCGATACGGACAGAAATTTCAATTTCATTTGTGTTCCCTTTCCAATGCGGTTGATTTCATTCATGGACGACCCATGAATCATGTAAAAAAATAATAAGTGCTTACAAACCATCTCTATTTTTTAACATAAATATATCAACAATAACAACCTTATATTTATTCATTATTAGTAATTCTATCTATATCATTCGCTACGGATGTTCTGTTCAACTTATCAAAATTACATACTAACATTCATTTACACCTCCCTCCTGAATGTTATGGTATCAATGAACTGCCAACAGACTCTATCCATCAACCTTACATACAGAACATTATAATGGCTCATTGTTAAGACAGAATGAAGAAAATGTTATGGATTTGTTAAATGGAGAAAAATTCAAATATAATAAAAAACATAAATTTTAGTCTATTTTAATTTATAAAAGGATCTTATAATAATTTTTATCATACATAATAACAAAAAAATTTACATCCCATTTATTTGTGTGGGGGAGGAGTCGCCTCCCCCACTTTTTCAACATCGACAAGCAGCAAAAAGCTTAACCGTTCTGAACAACAATGCTATGCAATACCGCGCCAGCTTCACCCATCTTGCTGGCGATATTGCGAAAATGCCGGTAGGCCTCACGCCGTTTGAGGATATCCACAACGTGAATAAAGGCATTGATTTCAGCATCCGCAACCTTGTCCTTCATATCTTTCACATCAGAGTCAATGGTAAAAAGTTTGCCCAAGGCCTTGCGGTAGACCCGATCCACACTGGAGAGACATTGCAAAGCAACCTGGGCATCTGGATCCGCCAAACCTGGGGTGGTCGACAATTTGCTGTACCCACGGTGAAGAGCTGTAGCCGACTCGCGCAAAACCACAGCCATTTCGAGACAAAAATTGTCTGACAAAATTTTCAGGGCATGCATCTCCTCCAGGACGAGACGCATGGATTCCACCGGTGTTGCCAGTGTCTGAATGGCCTGCAACAGGTCAACACGATCAATGGGGGTTGAAAAGGAATCATGCAGTTTGTCCAAATGTTTCTGCCGCAACTCCTTGGCCTTGGTTTCGACAGCTGTCAGTTGTTGCATTTTGTCGATATTGGATTCAGACAAGCATTCCACCGCCAGCGACAAGCTCTGGGCCAGAACGTCGGCTTGTTCTGTGACCATCTCCAAAAATGCGGGCATGGGGGGCAAAACACTATCCAACATTTTACCTAAAGTCGAATTGCTACTCACTTACATCTCCTTTGCTATGTTAAAATTAATGACAAGAAGGACCATTTATTATGTGATGTTCACATCACACACTTTATGAAAAAAAATACTATCCTTTGATCACTATTTGGGATCGGCCAATGTTTAGCACCACACAGAACCTTAGGTCAAGTTTTTTTTTCCTCCTCTGGTTGAGGATTGGGGGGCCGACATCACCGCTTTGAAAGCCAACAAAGTTGCGATAACCTGTTCAAGTAAAATCATGATTTCAAGATTATTCAAGCCATAATTGTTTGCGTACACTAGCAAACTTTTTCTTTAATAGGTATTCATTATAACACCTTCTCCGTCAGAATGCTACAGTTTAATAGCTTGTTTGGTGGATTTTTTGGGGGGTGGCCTTCACTCCATCCGCATTTTTATGTGTTCGTCATGCTCAGTCCACAACCAGCAGTGGGTGCGGAATCAAAAAACCATGGGATGGATTTTTTCGTTGGCTTCATGCGCGTTACAATGTTACAATACTTTGCCTGTATAGCCGTACCCAATCATTTGAAGTCAAAAGACTTTTTAAGTCAGGATACGTTGAAACATATAAGGTGTTTGGTCATGGGTGCCGGAATCTCCCGGCCTTTATTAAAAAAAATGTGTTGGAGAGTAATTGATGAGTGGTTCACGACCTAAAGTTTTGATTGTGGATGACGAAGTTGCGATCCGTGATACTGTATGTCTTATATTGACCAATGCCGGCTTTGAACGTTTTGAGGCCGGAAGTGTTCATGAAGCACAAAAACTGCTCAAGAATACAAGCCCTAATCTTATACTCCTCGATTGGATGCTCAAGGGCAGCTCCGGCTTGGATTATCTCCGGTTGCTCAAAAAAGATACGATTACACGTGACATTCCTGTCATCATGCTTACCGCCAAGAGTGAAGAAACCGACAAGGTCAATGGCTTGGATCAAGGAGCAGATGATTATATTACAAAACCTTTTTCTGCCAAGGAATTGCTGGCTCGAATCAAAGTGGCTTTACGACGGGTTGATCCAGGCTCCATTGAGGAAGAAGTCATCTTTTCTGAACTGGTGTTGAATCGTGCCAAACATATGATCAGCATCCATCATACACCTCTCAAGTGTAGTGCCATGGAATTTCGTCTGCTTGGTTTTTTTATGACCCATCCAGATCGCGTTTATAATCGTGATCAGTTGCTTGATCTGGTTTGGGGGCGGAATGTCCATGTCGGTGATCGTACTGTGGATGTGCATGTGCGTCAATTACGTAAGTTATTGGAACCCTACGGCAAAGAAAATTTGCTGCAAACCGTTCGTGGGGCTGGTTACATGTTTTCCGCCAGTCAACAAACATGATCCAGAATCGCTGGATGATAGGATTGCTGGTCATCTCATTGATGCCAGCCATCTTGATGAGCAGTCGTCACACTCCCTGGATTGTCTGGGTGGTGCCCATGGTGTTGATTTATGTATTCAGCAGGCAATCGCAAGTGAAAGAGTTGCCCAAAGAAGAGGCGCAGGAGGAAATACCAAATTTTTGTTTTTCACTGATCCACAACCCAGAGCAAAGCATCGGTGCCTCCAGGGCGCGATGGCAGACCACCTTGATCAGGTGGCGGACGGCGATTATTGCCTTGCCCGATGGTGTCTTGTTGCTTGATCAAAACTTTGCTTTGTGCTGGTTCAATCCTGAGGCTCGGTATCTCCTTGGGTTGGATCTGAAACGAGATCTGGGCGTGCCCTTGACTTATCGGATAGAGCAACCCATTCTGGATGACTATTTGGTACGTGGTGAGTTTGGCAAATCCATTGAGCTGCCTTCACCGGTCAATGGTGGGTTGATGCTCAATTTTCGATTCGTGTTGCTTGAAAAAGAGAATTGCTGGTTGGTTCTGGTGCGTGATATCACCGAACAGTATCAATTGGATCGGAGGCATCGCGATTTTATAGCCAATATTTCCCATGAACTCAAAACTCCGGTCACGGTTTTTCGGGGACTGTTGGAAATACTGCCCGATCTGCCCCACGATTCCCAACAATGGGAGAATGCCGTTTCGTTGTTACAAAAACAAGCCGACCGGATGCAAAGCTTGATCGAGGATCAAACCACCCTGTTACGACTTGGCCCCGCCAATCACGACTACCCCCCGGAATTCATGGATATGCACGCTTTCTTGCGTGAAAAAGTGGCCGAGGCCGAGGTATTGAGTGGCACGCTCGGCCATGATTTTATTGTGACCGTGGATAGAACGTTCGGTTTCCTGGCCAATCCGGTTTTGTTGCAATGCGTGGTTGGCAATTTGTTGTCAAATGCTGTAAATCATACCCATGCACAAACAGAAGTTCGTGTCGTATGGAATCGGGACGAGATCGGTCGCCCAACTTTGATCGTTAGCGATAACGGCCCAGGGATTGCAAGCTATCATCTTCCCCGCTTGACTGAAAAATATTATCGGGTCATGTTCCATCAGGGGTCTGATTATCATGGAACCGGGTTGGGGTTGTCCCTGGTCAAAGAGGCCATGGAACGGTGCTGTGGCAAATTGGAAATCGTCAGTCAACCGGGGGTGGGAAGCCGTTTTGTGTGTCGTTTTCCCACTGCAATGGCAACAGAGCCTGAGCAATAAAAAAAGTCAGAAAAGTCAAAACCCTGGGGGATGAATCCCCCAGACCCCCTCTTTTTTTTTAATAGTTTTTTTAAAAAAAAGGATTGGGGGGGCGGTTCACCTCCCCCCAAGCTCTTGTCTTGCCACTCACAATCGATCAAGCAAACCCTGATGGAGTTCTTCAATAATCATTTGCAATGTATAAACCTGTTTCCATTGTGGGTAATGCCCGGCAAATTTGCGACAATCACTGACCCACCAAATGTGATCGCCACTGCGGTTGATGTCGGTATAGGACCAGTTCAACTCTTTGCCAACCACCTGTTGGCAGATCTCAATGGCTTCCAGAATGGAACAATTGGAATAACGCCCTCCCCCCATATTGTAAACCTCTGCGATTCTTGGAGCCTGGAACGCCTGCCAAAAGGCATTGACCAAATCATTTGAATGAATATTATCTCGTACCTGTTTGCCTTGATAACCAAAAATGGTATATTTTTTTTCGGTCACGGCGCATTTGACCAAATACGCCAAGAATCCGTGCAATTCGGCACCGGAATGATTTGAACCGGTCAGACATCCCCCTCTGAACAACATGGTTTTCATTTGAAAATAACGACCATATTCCTGCACCATCAGGTCAGCCGCTGATTTGGAAACACCAAACAGACTGTGCAACGAATGGTCGATGGTCATGCTTTCGTCGATGCCGTGAGCATGAAAAGGATGTGTTTCAGACACTTCCCAGCGTTTCGCATGCTCGACCAGAGGCAATCTGTTTGGGGTGTCCCCGTAAACCTTGTTGGTGCTGGTAAATAAAAAAACAGCTTCCGGGCAATATTTGCGCGTCATTTCCAGAAGATTCATGGTGCCATTGGCATTGATGGTAAAATCGGTCAACGGTTCCTTGGCTGCCCAGTCATGGGAGGGTTGGGCCGCAGTATGCAGCACCAAAACCACAGATTGACCATATCTGGCAAAAATTTTTTCCAACCCATCGATATCCCTGATATCTGTATTATAATGCTCATAATTTTTGATGGCCTGTTGCAGTCGCTGACGAGACCAAATGGTGCTGGCCTCCTGGCCAAAAAAATAGTTCCGCATGTCGTTGTCAATACCAACGATTTCGAATCCTTGCGCGGCGAAAAACAGGGCCGATTCTGACCCGACCAATCCTGCGGACCCGGTAATGATAGCAATGGCCATGACTTGTCTTTTGACTCCAAAGATGGATTGCGCTGCCTTCAAGAGAGAATGGGTTTGAGTTGTGTCTTGTGTTCTGTCAACCAGACAAAAATCTCTTCCAAAATGCGTTCAGTAGTATACTCCGGCTTCCATCCGGTTTCAAGTGTTATATGAGTATTGTCTGTCACATAATATGGAATATCGGCTGGCGTTGTCACTGGTTTTTGTTGGATCTCAATGGTATTACCCGTTATTTTTTGACAGATACGGGTCAATTCGCACAGAGAAACACTGCCCCCAGGACCGCCACCCACATTATAGGTAACTCCATGGATCTGGTCAATCGTCATGAGCTGCAACGTGAGAAGTCGATAGAGATCAGAGACATGCAAAATGTCCCGCACTTGATGGCCCTGGCCACCAAATCCCATGTAGGCCAAAGATCCCCCATAAAAATGTCGTGCCAGCCAGAGAACCACAAACCCCTGATCCACTTTGCCCATCTGCCACGGACCTGTCAAGACGCCGCATCGATTGATGATCGCCCGCAAGCCATACATGGCACCATATTCTTCGATGAGCATTTCCGAGCTGAGTTTGGTGGCTCCATACATGGAACGATATCCGGTACACGGAAACTGGCGTGTCAGCCCCATGGAAGACCATCCGGGACCAGAACAGGACTCTGGGATGACAAGACGATCTTGTTGTTGTTGGAGAGGCAAATCCCGCAAGGCTGGAATGGAATAGACACGACTGGAGGAGAGAAACACAATATCGGCCTGATGTCGTCTGGCTGCTTCCAGACAATGGACCGTCCCCAGGAGATTGGTTTGGATCACATACATGGGACTTTCGTTATATCCAGCATGCACCGAGGGTTCGGCAGAACAATCCAGCAGCAGGTCAAAAGGCCCGACTGCGGCCAGATCGTCAGCGGATCGAATGTCACCATGAAAAAATTCAATCCCGGCTGTCACCAGACGATGAATCGTCAGTTCACTGCCCCGCCGACGTAAGTTATCAAAACTGATGATGCGGCACTCCGGGAAATCTCTCTTGAACAGCATCGCCAGACTGGAACCAACAAAACCGGCACCTCCGGTTATCAAAATCACAGGGTAGCTTTTCATGGTGAATATGTTTTTCCTTGAAATTCGATGAACTTGATACACGCCTTGTCAGGTCAAAGTTGTCATATCTCGGCTTCATGCCACTGCCGACAAACAAAGAGCATCCGCCGTTTTGAAGCATTCGTTTATTGGAGCATTGATTGGAACCAGCAGCCGCCTGGATTGCAAACAAAACGGCATCACCCACAGCCGCAGATCAGCCGCCTTCGGAAAATTAAAAACTGGTAATGATTCATGGAAATGATTCGTCTTTGGGTAGATCAGGATGAGATCACCTTTACCATTCAGATGGTGTTGTCCGTAAGTAAAAAGTTGATAGAAGTCATTTTGTTCCAGTCTGTACTTGTCATTGCTGTTCGACAACCGCTCATTGAGCAATTTCCATTTGGTATCCAGCACAAACAAATTGTTATTGGCTTTTGTGATCAACATGTCAGGCTTGAGAAAAAACCATTTTTGATCACGGTGGCCAACCAAATAGTGGCTGTAGTCCTCTGTATTTTTCAGCCTGTAGGAGCGTGAGATCTGCTGCGACAAACAGTTGGCCACAAAAGCCTCAAACACCATTTCCATCGGGAACAACAATGATGGGGCATGATGGTGGCCGATACCCGTCAACGGAGATTCATTTTCCAGGATCAACCTAGCCCATGCCAGGGCATCGGCATAATACGCCAACCCTCGATCCATACGTATTTGCTGAAAGTCTTGAGCTGCCTGTGTTGATGCGGGAATTTCTGCAAAAACGAAACACAACTCACGCGCCAGCCTCTGGTTGGTCGGTGTCGTCGACTCTGACAATACGCGCCGCAAGGCCGCGTGCAGCAGGCGGTTTTCAGGACGGTTTGGTGTAAACTCATCATGTTCGGTGTAAAATTTGTCCGCCCGGCACACGTTTTGACGAATTTGCTGGGTGACCAACAGCTTTCCACGCAACACGAACAGATTGTCCTGTCTGGAAACATAGTCGCTACGCAGCCCCCGTTTGACGACCTGTTCCACTGACTGCAAAAACTCCCCGATAAATACCTCCATCAAGGGCATTTTCGCTGCTGCCAGCAGGGCACTTTCAATCCGGATATGCCGGAATCCATTCAAGCAACGAAGCATCTCCAACAAAAGCTGGCGTGCTTCTTTTGCGCCATCATCAATGACCTTTCCAACCTTGGGCAACACCTCAATATGGAACCCTTGCGGAGTACGAATCACCCCCACAAAACTGGTGACCTGAATGGCCTTGTGTCCATTGCGTCTCGTAAATTTCAGCCACGCCCTTGCATCCATGCGCAGGCATTGCGCCTCCAACCAAGCAAATACTGTAGCCGGAACTTCAGTATGACCCAATCCGGCCCCTTCCGAAAGAACAACATCGAACTCATAGAGCGTGATCGCATTTTTTTTCATCTTGACGATTTCTCATCTGTCAATTGTCGCGGTAAATGCCAATATAGGCATTCGGATTATCAAAAGCTTCATCCTGCAACGAAAAACGTTTCTTCGTCGCAAACACATCCAGTTCGTGGTCGTTGCCAAACAGAGTGGACAGATCCCCCTCCTGGTCTGGGTTTGCAGTCACAAAACACGCGAATGGATCACCATGGCTGGCTTTTTGGTTGTCTGCCAATACCAGACTGATTTTCTGCCAATCATCGAAAAAATACTCTTCCAGCAGGGGCATGATCCGGTTGCGGAAGATTCGGGCAAGTTCATTGAATCGTTCCAAACCATCCGGTACATGGATCAGTGACATGAAGTAGGCATGACCGATGGTGTGATCACGGTCATACAGGGCCTCTATGCGTCTGTTCATTTGGCCAAGCAACTGTGGAATGTTGATGACCTGATCACCTACCGTGACACTCACTCCTTTCAACGGTGCATCATCACTGTCACGACTGTCCGGCATCAATGGCACAAATTCAAAACGCCGCCGTAGGGCTGTGTCGATCAGTGCCAATGAACGATCTGCTGTGTTCATCGTACCGATAATGTCCACATTGGCTGGGACAGAAAAGAGTTCACCAGAATAGGGCAAACGAACCTCAACTGGCGTGGATTCATGGTTCATGGGATCGCGTTTGTCCAATTCAATCAACGTGATCAACTCACCAAAAATCTTGCTGATATTTCCCCGATTGATCTCATCAATCACCATGGCAAATTTTTGGTTGGGCCTGTTTCTGGCGCGCTCACACAGTTTGCGAAAGGTGCCTGAACGGATTTCATAACGCACTTGCCCTGAGATTGTTTCGGTCGCCAAGACAGGGCGCAATCCTTCAACAAACTCTTCGTATCCATAGGATTGGTGAAAGGTGACAAAATCATAATATTTTTCGCCCGTCTTCATGGATGTGTATTCCTCTCGCAATTTTTTTTGCAGAGTGTAGGTTTTTCCCGTGCCGGGCGGACCATAATAAATCAGATTGATGGGAGGTTTGGATGTGGCTTCCACCTCTTCCATATAAATACTTGTTTCAAAATGATTCGGCATTATTTTTTGCATGGGGCTTTGATCATCTATTGCTTTCTTGACGTCCATATCCCATGACGAATAAACCACCCAAAAAAAGCTATGTATATCAATCATATCTCTTGGGTGCCAATCAATGATTCCTGTTCGGATTTCATTCATGATGCCCAGAACTCGCGCGTATTCTTCAGTAGTCAGATACTTGCCTGTTCCAAGAGGCTGTTCTCCAATATATTGCAGAAATTGATCCAGTTTCTGAGGCTTGATGAAAAAGTGATTTTCTGGATTCCATAAAAACAGGAACAACGAAGGAAATGCTTTTGTCAGATTATATGGACATGAAACTTCAATAAGCCATCGAAGCAAATCTCCCAATGATCCCGATACATTGGTCCCTTTTTTTCCTTCAACCAGCATGGCATGCAAGAGTACCATGAATTTTTTTGAGTGTTCTTCGTCCTTAAGAACTTGATCTAATAAAATTTTATTGTCACGCCATCCTGTCAGATTCTGTATTTCATTAATGTCTGGAATTTTTTTGTTCAGCAATTGATTCATGCAAGACTTGAAATCAGTGATAGATAAAGAATTAGGTCCACGATCAAACCAATCATCAAACAACTCATGAAACCATTTTGACAAGGCTTTTTTGTACTCATATTCCTCAGAATGATATTTTTTCCCTGAATTGTTAAAATCAACAAAATCAGGCATCCCTTGTTTAAATATTTCTTTGAGTTGATTTATATTCATTTTTTAACCAGTCCAATTTTTTTATATCACAAAGAAATCAGGATCAGGGGGAAACCCCGATCCTGATCAAAAGTTTTTTCAGTACGTCAAGGCGTAAGTCAATGGTTACATGGGGCTGTTTGCGCAGGCCCAATAATCCCCTTTTGACGTTCATCCAGTTGCGCATACAGGGCCTTGTACCCCTGCAACACCGCTTTTTTCTGCGCGAGCATGCTTTCCATGGCCTCGATACGGCGTGTTTCAATCTCCACGGGATCCTGATCGGGTATGTTGTTCATGTCACTATGCATTTTGACTTTGGCGTCGTTTTGGTCGATCAGGGTTTTGGTGTATGCTGCCCAGGCTGCTTCCTGGGCCTGAGTGATACCCAGGTGCTGCTTGAAAGCATTCAAACGACTTTTCAGGGCTTCCGGGTGTTCTGCCCAACCACCACCCATTCGACCCTGTTTGCCCATCATTCCAGGTCCGCCCGGTCCGCCACGTTGACCCCCCATCATGCCGATACTGGGGCCACCCTGTGGTCCACCCATCATCATGTTGGAACCTGGACCCATACCCTGTGGTCCACCCATCATCATGTTGGAACCTGGACCCATACCTTGTGGTCCACCCTGTGGTTCAGGTCCACCTTGAGGTCCACTCTGCGGAGGTCCACCTTGAGGTCCACCCTGTGGAGGTCCACCTTGAGGTCCACCCTGTGGAGGTCCACCAGCCATCCTGTTAGGAGCGTGTCCCATGTGTGGTCCACCCATCATGCCCGGACCCGGTCCCATGCCTTGTCCCCCCTGAGGACCACCCATGCCGGGACCAGAACCCATATGTCCCCCCTGCCCGGCCTGCCCCCCCTGCCCGGCTTGTTGATCACCAGACATCATGCCAGACCCCATGCCCTGGCCACCAAAACTCACGCCACCAGACCCCGTGGCTCCTCCAGACCCCGTGGCTCCTCCAGACCCGGAACCCTGTCCGCTTTGTTCAGTATTATTCGTCATGGCAGCCCCCATGTTCTGGTTCCCCATGCCCTCTTGAGCCATGGCAGTACCTGCCGCAAGGGTTCCAGCCATCCATGCCAGGGCAACAGCCATGGTCAGAAATTTCTTGGTCATCTTTGTGTTCATGCTCTTCTCCTCAAACGATTGGGTATGGATCTGCATTGTATTGCACATCTGCCCATGATACAGACAAATGGACCATGAGCGAAACAAATTTAATATAATTGTTGGTCGCTATTTGATGGCCATTATTGCACATGACTTGAAATGGTGGGTTGGCTTGCAATGCAGGCCAAATGGATAAAATCTTGTTGGTGGTTACATGCAATAGAATGCTTCCATCTGAGCCATGATCGCCCCATTTCACGGATTGACAACTTTGCACGCGCCTGTATTGGAATATTAAATGGTTACCATTGATGTTGCGGCATTTTTGGATTATTCATTATAAACAAGCCCATTGCAATCCTATGCCAATGCCTCAAGCATCTGTTTGGAGTCTGCAAATGCATGACAAAGCTGAAAAACCATCTATTTTGATTGTGGATGACACCCCGGAAAATCTGGACATTCTCAAGAATGCCTTGATGGATGAATACAAGGTCCGTCCTGCAATCAATGGTTCTTTGGCATTGCGGCTGGCACTTCTGGATCCCCAACCAGACTTGATTCTCCTGGACATCATGATGCCGGATATGGATGGCTATGAAGTCTGTCGGCATCTCAAACGGGATCCGCGCACACAAGAGATCCCGGTGATTTTTGTCACGGCCAAGTCCAGTGACCGGGATGAACTGGAAGGTTTGCAGATGGGTGCAGTGGATTACATCACCAAACCAATCAGTGCCCCGATTGTCAAAGTGCGCGTGCGGACCCATCTGGCCGTGCGTAGCCTCAACCGGGAGATGGAAGAAAAAAATCGTCGTCTCTATGAAATCAACGAGCGTTTGACCGATAGCCTGGAGCAGTTTTCCGCCTCGGAAGAGCGGTTTCGGAGTCTGGTCCAAACCATCCCGGATATCGTCTACAAAATCGATGCGGATGGTTGCTTCACCTTTTTGAACAAGGCCATCGAACGGCTTGGTTATCACCAGTCCGACTTGATCGGCAAGCATTTTTCTGAACTGATCCACAGTGCGGATATCCATGAGGCTAGCTTGCACAAAGTTTTGGAGAAAATCGGCCCTGGAACTCCAAATCCAGGTCAAAAGGTTTTCGATGAACGTCGTTCTGGTTTGCGTATGACCGTTGGTTTGGAAATCCGCCTTCGAACCAAAAGTGGCAATGCGGATGCCATTTATGAACTCAAAAACATCGATACTCATATCGTCAGCGTTGAAGTCAACAGCACAGGTCTGTATGGAGAAGTGGGTAATGATACATCCTACCGTACACGTCAATACATTGGTACGGTGGGTGTCATCCGGGATATCACGGATCGACAAAAGGCGCAAAATGCCTTGATGGAAGAGAGAAAACTCCTGCGACAATTGATCGACGCCGTGCCCTTGCCGATTTTTTTCTTTGATAATAACGAAAATTTAATCATATCAAATGATGCCTTCCAGAAATTTGTCGGGATTGATCTCCATCAATCGGAATCAGTCACACTGAACAAACTATTCAACGTGACTGATTATTTACACATTAACGCCATGGTCAAGACCTTGCTTGCAAACCCGACATGGGACCGCATACGTCAGGAGATGGAATTGCGATCCTTGGCAGACCAGATCCATACCTTTGATATCATACTGATTCAATTTAAAAAATCTGCTCATGCCCCCCCCTCTTTCATCGGGGTCATGGCGGATGTGACAGAACAAAAAGCCTTCACGACCAAACTGATCCAGGCCAGAAAGCACGCCGAGGCCATGGCGGAAAAAGCTGACCTGGCCAGTCGGGTGAAGGGGGATTTTTTGGCCAACATGAGCCACGAACTTCGAACGCCCCTGAATGCCGTGATCGGCTTGACGCATCTGTGCATGTTGACGCCATTGGACGAGCAGCAGCAGGATTATTTGAACAAGGTGAGCCTCAACGCCAATTCCTTGTTGCAACTGATCAATGAAATTCTGGATTTTTCCAAAATCGAGAGTGGCAAGCTCGCCCTGGTTAATACAGAATTCACCCTGGATGACATTTTGATCGGAGTGGTGGCGATCCATAGTCTCAAAAGTCAGGAAAAAGGCTTGGAGATCAAGTTGGATACCAAGCAAGATGTCCCCCAACGCTTGCAGGGGGATGCCCAACGTTTGGGGCAGGTTCTGACCAATCTGGTCAGCAATGGCATCAAGTTCACAGAACAAGGCGAGGTGGTCATCACGACTGAACTTGTGGAAGAGACACCAGAAGAGCTGGTTCTTCAATTCACCGTGCGTGATACTGGTATTGGCATGACCCCGGAACAGGTGAACAACCTGTTCAAGGAGTTTTACCAGGGGGATGCTTCATCCACCCGCAAATACGGAGGAACCGGGTTGGGGTTGGCGGTTGCCAAGCGTCTGGTTGCAATGATGGGAGGAGAGATCATCGGTGCCAGCGAATTCGGACATGGAAGCCGTTTCGTGTTCACAATCCGTTGCAACAGACAGCAGGAAAGTACACTTTCCCATCCAAATCCGCCATCATCTTGTGCTTGCGACAAGGGTATGATGGTCTCTGTCCCTCCCATGTACGGGATCGATGTGGTCAAGGGGATGCGCAATATGGGGGGCAACAACGCCCTCTACCGCACTGTATTGCTCAAATACGCCCGCAATCAAAAGGCGGCTGGACAAAAAATGAAGCAGTTTCAGGCTTCTGGCGACATCATCGCCTTGGAAGGGACCGCTGCTGCCTTGAAAGGAGTATCGCTGACCATTGGGGCTTTGCAAGTGGCGCATCTGGCGGAAACAATCGAACATCAGTCAAAAATGCCAGATCCATTACACGATATCTCACCTTTGCTCGATACTTTGATTGATGAACTGCTGCAAGTCGTATGGACCATCGAGACCACTCTGACCCAGACCGACACCCGATGCAAAACAGAACTCTTGCCACAGGTCGAAACCACACCGGAAGCATTGGCCCCTTTGTTTCAACAGGCGATTGCCTTGCTGCTCAATTTTGACTCTGCTGTGGAAACAGTGGTCGATCAGCTGGCTCCTTTGGTGCCCAGTGGACCGCGTCGGATAAAATTGGAGGCCATCCAGGAGGCCTTGGCCGCTTATGATTTGGAAACCTGTCTGACCCTGTTTCAAGAATGGGCCACTGAAGAAGGTCTGACACACGGGAGCATGACGTGAATTCAACAATCCGGCCATCAACAAACCCCTCCGGTCATGGGGTGCCTGCCTACCTTGCCATGGGTGCATTGTTGGGGGTGATTGTCACGGCTTATAATAGTTATCTTCTGTTTCACAGCCTGGCTGAAATTTTTAGTATTGTCATTGGATTTGGTTTTTTTGTCGTCATCTGGAATGGGCGTCATTTTTTGGACAACCACTACCTGCTTTTTTTGGGTATCGCCTTTCTGTTTATCAGTGGATTGGATCTCATTCACACCCTGGATTACAAAGGGATGTCGGTTCTGTCGGTCCAGGATGCCAACCACCCTCCCCAACTCTGGATCGCTGCCAGATTTCTGGAAGCATGTTCCTTTCTTGCGGCCTTTTGGTTCATCAAGCGTCCTGTGCGGGAAGAGTGGGTCTTGTTGGCTTTTACGGGTATCACGGCCTTGATTCTGGCTGCCATTTACAAGTGGCGGATTTTCCCGACATGCTTTGTGGATGGGGTTGGACTGACGCCTTTCAAGATCATCAGTGAATATGTTATATGTCTTTTATTGGGGTGCGGATGGTGGCTTTTCAGACGCAATCAGGAACATTTTGATCCTGAAACGCAAAAATTGTTGATACGGGCCATGCTGGCCACCATGGGGTCTGAATTGGCATTTACTTTTTATGTTGGCATGTACGATTTTTCTAATTTAATTGGCCATATTTTAAAAATTTTAGCATTTTATTGGATTTACCAAGCCACTGTCGAAAACGCTTTGAAAAAGCCATTCTCCCTGCTTTTTCGGGAGGTGATCCATGCCAAAGATGCGTTGATTTTGGCCAACCAACAGCTTTCAGGAAGTCAAACTTTGCTGGAACAAGCCCAGGAGATCGCGCATCTGGGTCACTGGCATTGGGATATCCCCAGCGGGGGACTGACCTGGTCGCGGGAGGTCTATCAGATTTTGGGTCTGGATCCCACTGCCATCACTCCATCTTATCAACTGTTTCTGGATCTCCTCCATGAGCAGGATCGTCCCTTGGTGGTCCAGGCTATTGAAAAAACATTTAATCTTGGCACTCCAACCTATGATGTTGAACACCGCATCCATTGCCCGAACCAGGAGATTCGGTTTGTCCGGGAAAAAGGGATGCTGATCCGAGATGAGCAGGGTCAGCCCCGCTCCATGATTGGGACAGTATTGGATGTCACCCAACAAAAACGGGTGGAAATCAGCTTGCAGGAAGCCATGGAGCGGGTCGAACGGGCCAATCAAATCAAGTCGGAGTTCCTGGCCAACATGAGCCATGAAATCCGTACACCAATGAATGCAATCATTGGATTGTGTTATTTATTTTTCAAAACCGAGCTGTCTACCAAGCAGCAAGACTATCTTAAAAAAATAGATACCTCTGCCAAATTTTTGCTCCGCCTGATTAATGACATTCTCGATTTCTCCAAAATCGAGGCTGGAAAACTGGAGATGGAACATGAGGATTTTGCCCTGGCAGAGATCCTTGAACAGGTTTCCTCGGTCATCAACGTCAAAATTGCCGAAAAAGGCTTGAATTTTTCTTTGAAAGTCGCCAAAGAGGTTCCTTCCTGGCTGCTCGGAGATTCTTTGCGTCTTGGTCAAGTTCTGACCAACCTGACCTCGAATGCCGTCAAGTTTACCCAAAAGGGCGACGTTGCCCTTGAGGTGGAGTTGTTGGATGAGTCCGAACAAGGCGTTACCGTGCGCTTCATGGTCCGAGATTCTGGCATCGGCATGACTCCGAAGCAGGTGGAACAATTGTTTCAGGTTTTTCATCAAGCCGATGCCTCCATCACCCGCCAGTATGGTGGCACAGGTCTGGGGTTGGCCATCAGCAAACGGTTGATCGAGATGATGGGTGGCGCGATTCAAGTCAGCAGCATTCCAGGTGAAGGGAGTTGTTTCACATTCACAGCCTGTTTTGGCAAGTCGCAAGCAGAACACAAAACCCGGTCGCAAGAAATACCGGAAAGCCGAATTGCGGAATTGTTGTCAGGGATACGAATCCTGTTGGTTGAAGACAACGAAATCAACCAACAGGTTGCCCGTGAATTGTTGGAACGGGTTGGGGTGCAAGTGACTGTGGCCAGCAATGGCCAGGAGTCGCTGGCATGGGTGGCCAAAGAGCGGTTTGACATGATTCTCATGGATATGCAAATGCCGGTGATGGATGGTCTGACTGCGAGCCAAAAGCTGCGTGAGGAAGCATTGATTCCGCTTGAACTCCCCATTTTGGCCATGACGGCCAATGTCATGACCGGGGATCGTGAAAAATGTTTGGCAGCCGGTATGAATGATCATATCCCAAAACCCATTCATCCGGCTTCTTTATATGCCACGTTGCTTCGTTGGCATCAACCGGCTGACAGCCCTCATGTGATCGTGCCATCAACCCTTCCGGGGCTTGCTGTCGAGTTTCCGGTTCTGGATGGTGTAGACGTTCAGAAAGGGTTGAACACTCTGTCGGGCAACGTGGACTTCTATCGCAGCATTCTTTTCAAATTTGTCCGCAATCAGAGTGGCGTATCTGTTAAGATGGGGGAATATTGGGCCAACAGAGACACCAAGGCACTGGAACATGCCGCACATACGTTAAAAGGAGTCTCGGCCACCATTGGTGCCATGTCATTGGCTGACATGGCGGCTACTCTGGAAAAACAGGCCAACATGTCAGAACATTGGGAGGATTTGCCAGGAGTGGTGGCAGAGATATCCAATGAATTGGCGCGGGTCGTGACGTCCATCCAGACCACCCTCGTCCAACCCGACCCTCTCCATGACCAGACCCCAGTGGATGTTGATGCCACTCCAGAAGTGTTGGCTCCTTTGTTTCAGCAGGCGGTTGGGTTGCTGTTGATGTTTGACGCCTCCGCTGAACACGTGGTCGAAGAAATATGCGCTTTGGTTGCCAATCCGTCTCGCAAGGAGCACGTGCGACTTTTGCGAGAATCATTGGCTGTGTATGATTTTGAACAGTGTCTTGCCCAGCTTCAGGCTTGGGCGTGCGAAGAAGGAATCTCTTTGGAGGCATAATCATAGATGATTGATATGGAACAAAAAACAGCCAAAACAGTGCTGATTGTTGATGATACCCCGGAAAATCTTGATATTTTAAAGGGCATTTTGACTCCCCAATACCGGGTTCAGGTGGCGACCAATGGCCGGTTGGCACTCAAGGTTGCCTTTTCACCTTCTCCCCCGGATTTGATCCTGCTGGATGTGATGATGCCAGAAATGGATGGGTACGAGACCTGTCAGCTGCTCAAGCAGGATGATCGGACCATGAATATACCCATTCTGTTCGTGACTGCCAAATCCGGCATCGAGGACGAAATCAAAGGCTTTGAATTGGGTGCCGAGGATTATCTGATCAAACCGGTCAGTCCACCGATTGTCAAAGCCAGGGTCAAGACCCATCTGGCCATGCATGACCAGAAGAGACATTTGGCTGATCAGGTGAAGGTGCGCACTGCCCAACTCATGATTCGTAATCTGGAACTGGAAGAGACCCACCAGGAAGTGATTCGTCAGTTGGGTCGGGCTGCGGAATTTCGGGACAATGAAACCGGCATGCATGTCATGCGCATGAGCCGGTATGTACGCCTGCTGGCACTCAAAGCCGGGCTGAGCGAACCGGAAGCCGAACAGTTGATGATGGCCGCCCCGTTGCATGACCTGGGCAAGATCGGGATTCCAGACCACATCCTGCTCAAACCAGGCAAACTGACAGATGAAGAATTTGCCATTATTCAGACTCATTGCGAAGTGGGATTCAATATCATTGGTGAACAAAGGGCTGAAATTCTCAACCTTGGCGCATTGATCGCCTTGACCCATCACGAAAAATGGAACGGTCGTGGTTATCCTAAAAAACTTGCAGGGACAGACATTCCCTTGGCAGGACGTCTTTGTGCCCTGGGAGATGTATTCGATGCCTTGACTGCGGTGCGACCCTATAAAAAAGCCTGGTCGGTTGATGATGCGTTGGCTTTGATCAGAAAGGAGGCGGGTGAACATTTCGATCCTGGATTGGCGATGCTGTTCATTGAATTAAAACCACAGCTTATTGAAATCATGGAACGCTATCAGGATACTCACGCATGAAACCCATCATTCTGGTCGTTGACGATACCCCCGAAAACATTGATGTACTCAAAGGTGCCCTGATCGCTGATTATGTGATCAGGCCTGCCCCAAACGGTAAGATCGCCTTGCGGGCCGCTGCCCTTCAACCTCCTCCAGACCTGATTTTGTTGGACATCATGATGCCGGGCATGGATGGCTACGAAGTATGTCGCCAACTGAAAGCCGATCCCAACACCCAGGATATCCCGGTCATTTACGTGACCGCCAAAGCAGATGTGGAAGACGAAGTGACCGGGCTGAAGCTTGGTGCGGTGGATTACATCACCAAGCCGTTCAGCATTCCCATTGTACAGGCCAGGGTCAAAACCCACCTGGCCTTGAGCGCGGCCAATCGACAACTGGAGCGACAGAATCAATTCCTGCTGCATGAGCGGGAGTTGATAGAAAGCATCATTCTCAAAATGCGTACAGCGGACATCTTTAACGATCAATATCTGCGTCATTTGGTCTCGCCCGTGGAAGTTACCGCAGGTGATATGCTTCTGGCCACTTTTGCTCCAGACGGGCGACACTTGGTATTATTGGGGGATTTTACCGGGCATGGCTTGCCGGCTGCTATCGGCGGGCCTTTGATAACTTATATTTTTTATCAACTGGCCAAGCGTGGGGGGGCTGGTGATGTGATCCTGCGGGAAATCAATGAGCAACTCTGCTTGCGTCTGCCAACCGGGATTTTTTTTGCCGTCTCCTTGTTGGAAATCAACCCGGAGCGGAATCATGCCATGCTGTGGAACAGCGGACTGCCCGCCACGTTGTTGATGCGTCAGGGTTCCATCCAGGCCCATTTTCCATCGGGCATAGTGCCCCTGGGGATCATCAACAACTTGAACATCAGCAAAGCAGCCACGTCCATTGCGTTGGAACAGGGTGATCGTCTGTACATTTTTTCGGATGGCATTGTCGAGGCCAGTGATCCCCAAGATGAGATGTTTGGCATGAAACGGTTGGAGGCGTTTCTGGAGCAGATGGTTAAAGAAAATCATTCCCTGGATGGATTGATCCCATTGCTTGATCATTATGTTGGCTCTGCAACACATGCTGATGATATCACTCTGGTAGAGATTTCAGTATGAAACTGTGAATGCATAAATTATAATAATTCATCAATCTTTATGTGGAAGGCTTGGTCATCGCATGCAGCATCAAATTGGAGACATTGGTCATGATGAAAAAAATTCTTGTTGTGGATGATGAACCCAACAATTTGCAGATACTGCGGCAAATCTTGAAAGATTACTATCAATTGATTTTCGCTCCCAACGGGGAGAGGGCACTGGAGGCTGCTGTCAAACATTTGCCTGATCTGGTATTATTGGACATCATGATGCCAGGGATGAATGGTTATCAAGTATGCGAAATATTGCGCACCAATTCAGCAACACAACACATCCCGGTACTATTTGTCACTGCCATGAGTGAAGTTGATGACCAAGCCAGGGGATTTGACGTTGGGGGGGTTGATTACATTCAAAAACCTGTTTCAGGACCAATTGTATTGCGCAGGGTGCAGACTCATCTTTCTTTGGTACGGGCCAAGGAGTTGGAAGCAAGCCAAAAAGAGGCCATTTTCATGTTGGGTGAGGCTGGGCATTACAATGATACAGATACAGGAGTGCATATTTGGCGCATGGCAGCGTATGCGCGTGCGCTGGCAGAAGCTGTGGGGTGGACGGAACAGATGTGCGAACAGATTGAACTGGCAGCCCCCATGCATGATACTGGCAAAGTTGGCATCCCGGACGCCATTTTGAAAGCACCGCGCAAACTGACTGCGGAAGAGTGGGAGATCATGAAGCAACACGCCGAAATTGGCTATAAGATTTTGAGCAAATCTCATACGTCTCTGTTTGTCATGGCAGCAGAAATTGCCCTGTGTCATCATGAAAAGTGGGATGGCAGTGGTTATCCGGCAGGTCTGGCTGGTGAGGCCATTCCTGAATCGGCCCGCATTGTGGCCCTTGCCGATGTCTTTGATGCCTTGACCATGAGGCGTCCTTACAAGGAACCTTGGACCATCGAGGAGTCCATGGCAGAAATCCGAAAAAATTCAGGGACTCATTTTGAACCGCGTCTGGTGGAAATCTTTGAAACCATCCTGCCAGAAATGGTGAAAATCAAACAAACATGGGAACATAAAGAATAAATACGCTGTTTATAGAAAAAACCTTGGGGGGCGGTGAACCGCCCCCCAAACCTCCCACCCTTTTTTTTATTAATTTTTTTTATTCTTATTTCTTCCTTTTTAAAATATTAAAAAAAAAGAGGGGGTCTGGGGGATTCATCCCCCAGGGTTTTGATTTTAAGGAGCATCTTATGTACGCCAGAATTTATGCGAGAAAAGCACCAGGATGGTAAAAATTTCCAATCGACCCACAATCATCAAGGAACCCAAAATAATCTTGCCAAAATCCGGGACATGAGCAAAATTATCCATGGCACCCACCGTATTGAATCCAGGCCCGACATTAGCCCAAGCAGTCAGAGATGCTCCGATGGAGGAAAGCAAATCCATACCCATGGCATTCAGAAGCATTCCACCAAACAGAATATAGCCCAAAGCCAAGATAAACAGGGCAACCGCATTCTCCAAGATCTCTCTGGGAACGGGTTGACGATCCATTTTGGGTACAATCACGTGATTGGGTTGCAAGAGACGGGCGGTTACACTTGGAATGGTTTTCAAAAGGACCATCACCCGCACCACTTTGATGCCGCCTCCAGTAGAACCGGACATGCCACCGATGACCATGGTCAATCCCAGCAGCAACTGTAAAATGGCAGGCCATTGTTCCCAGTCCGTACTGGCAAAACCAGTGGTTGTCATGATGCTCACCACCTGAAACAGGGCATGACGGATGATTTCTTCCAAACTCCAGTCATTCCAGTTCCAGAGCACAGCCACAATGAACCAGGTAAAGAAAAGTATAATAATCAAATAACCTATAAACTCTTCGTAAGTGAAGGCTTTCCAATCCCGCAAAATGATGACCCGGTAATGAATCAAAAAATTCATACCACCGGCCCCCATAATCAAAATCGCCCACCATTGGGCAGCAGGTGAATAATAACCAAGACTCAAATTTTTTGTAGAAAAGCCGCCAGTGGCCAATGCTGTAAAAGTATGATTGACTCCTTCCAGCCAAGTCATGCCGCACAAGACAAATCCAAGGATGGAAATCGCTGTAATCAGACAATAAACCCCCCACAAGGCGCGGGCAGTGGAGACCAAACGCGGGGTGATGCGATCTTTGGTCGGTCCAGGGACTTCGGCCTTCATCAACTGAGTCCCACCGACGCCCAAAAAGGGCAAAATGGCGATGGCCATCAACAACATGCCCATGCCTCCCAACCATTGGGTGGTACTGCGCCACAATAAAATGCACTGTGGCCATACCTCGATATCGGTCATCGCCGAGGAACCCGTTGTGGTAAAACCAGAGGCCGTCTCAAAAAAGGCAGAGGGCCAATCCAGGCCGCCGTGAAATATATAGGGCAATCCTCCAAAAAAAGAGGCCAGGAACCAGCCCAGACTGGTGACCAGAAAACCATCCTTGGGTCCCATCTCTGGTCGAGCCTTGCGGGTCAAGAAAAGTCCCACACTCAACACGACAGAGGAGACCAGAATGGATTTTACCAAAGGCATGGGATCTTCGCCCAGTCCCAAGGCCAGCAGTACCGGAAACAGTTGAAAGCCTGTGATCAGGGCAAGCAGTAAACTTAACACACGGAAATCAAAAATCAGATTCATTTTCGACTCAAAAATTCATCCACATGTTGGAAGTGACCTGGAAAGGTGATGATCAACGCCAAATCTCCAGGATACAAGATCATATCCCCTTTCGGGATCAACAATTGATTTTGCTTGAACACAGCAGCTACAATTAATGTTTTTGGGAGGCCCAGATTTTTCAAGGGTTTGCCGACGATACGGGAATTTTCCTGGATTTCCATCAACAGGGCATCCAATTTGCCATCCAGCATGGTGGCGGTGTCCAACACCTTGCCTTTGCTAAGGAAACGGAGGATTTTTCCCACTGCAGCCAATTTGGGGCTGATCACAGCATCAATGCCCAAAGAGTGAGCCATGCTGATATAGGCTTCATTATCCATCATGGCAATGGTACGCAAAACACCGAATTGGCGTGCCAACAGGCACAGCACCAGATTGACCTCCTGATGACCGGTCATGGCGATAAAGGTGGATGTCCCCTTGGAGATTTCCTGGATGGTTTCAGGATGGGTGGCATCACAGTGCAGCACGGTCGTGGAATCCAGGGTGGAGGCCAGTTCCTGGCATCGTTCCAAGGACTGTTCCAGGATGAATACCGGGATGTTGGTTTTTTCAAGTTTGGCAGCGATTTGTTCCACTTTCCAACCACCACCGGCAATTACGATTTTGCGATTTTTCACTGGACGTTTGCCCAACAGGGCCATTAATTTCGCAACATCGGTTTTTTGTTCCATGGTGACAAAAATCCGATCTTTCGCATGCAAGATGGTTTGTCCATTGGGAATCGAGACCTGCCCGCCATGGTCCACAGCGACAATCAAGGCTCCACTGGTGGTCAATTCCTGAATGGCATTCAAAGGGCGACCAATCAGGGTACTCTCTTCACCGAGCTGAAAACCGGCAATGCTCATTGAAACATTAGGAAAGGGAACCACTTCAAAGGACTGGTCAACCTGCAACAGATCCAAAACCATTTCAATGGCGGCATGTTCCGGGCTGAAAAGGATGATCCCGCCAAAGACAGTGCCATTTGTAAGCCCTGGATTATTCAAAAATTGTTTTTTACATACCCTGGCAATGATCCTGGCCGATGGATTGAGTGCTCTTGCCATCAACGTAATGATGATATTGCTTTCATCAGAATTGGTGACGGCCAGTATGAGATCGGCCTTGCCCAGACCCGCACTTTGTAAAAACGCGCTGTCGGATGTGTCACCATGCAATGCTTGCAAATCCATGCTTTCTTGCAACTGTTTGATGACAGAAGGATTGGTGTCTGTCACCACGACATTGTGACCTTCGCCAGAAAGATATTTGGCAAGGGATATCCCGACGACTCCAGCACCTATAATAATAATTTCCATGGATTTTTTAGTTATCAAGCATGATGGATGGATTGGAGAAATTCCGCTTGGGGAGTTTCCAACATCATTTGATGAATGTCAAGCCAGATCTTTGTAAAATTTTTCTGCCAACATTTTCCATTCAATCATGTCAGACAAACTTTGTAACTGTGCGCATTATACGTATTACACAAGAAAGACTTGTGAATAATATTAATAATGCTGCTGACTTACAGTTTTTTTTCGAAACGATTCCATGGCCGCATCATAAAGCGGAATGCGAGTCATCCAAATCGGTTGCGGCATGGCCGAAGTGTGATATACTGTACAAAAAATCGTTTGGTCACTGTCATCAATGGCACCATACCAGACGTTAATGATAGTTAAGACTTTTTTTGGGTAGGATTGTGGATCTGATATAATGAAACCGAGCCATTGGATGGTTGTTGGTGCTGTTTCTCTGATCACCTTCAGTTTATGGGCGTGGTTCAACCGACCTCTCGAAGAACCTTTATGGCCAGATCGGGTGATGGGTTTTGCCTTCGCGCCTTATCGTGCGGATCAGGATCCACAAAAAGGAACGCATCCCTCTGTGGACCAGATTGATCAGGATCTCGCGTTGCTGGCCGGAAAAACGTATGCAGTCCGTTCCTATACCGTCGAAGGAGTCATGGCGGAAATCCCCAGATTGGCCAACAAATACGGCATCAATGTCATGGTTGGGGGATGGATCGATACGGACGAAAACCGCAATGACATCGAAATCGCACGCCTCATCAAGACAGTCAATGCCAATGCCCAAAACGTCGTGCGTGTGATCGTGGGCAATGAAAGCATTCTGCATGATCGCGTCTCCGTGGAAAAACTCATCAAATATCTGGATCGGGTACGCGCCTCGGTCAATGCCCCTGTCAGTACTGCCGAACCCTGGCACGTCTGGTTGAAATATCCAGAACTCGTCCAACACACTGACTTCATCGCTGTCCACATGCTCCCCTACTGGGAAGGCATCGCCCAGGAAAAAGCGGTTGACTACATTCTGTTTCGCATGAACGAATTGCGAGAGGCCTATCCCAAAAAACCCATCGTCATTGGTGAGGTGGGATGGCCCAGCGACGGTCGTACCCGTATCAACGCCAAAACCGGTTTGGCCGAACAGGCCACTTTTTTGCGGCGTTTCCTGGCACGGGCTATCAAGGAGAAATTTGTCTACTATGTGATCGAAGCCTTTGACCAACCCTGGAAAAGCAACTCACTGGAGCGGGGGGTTGGTTCGTATTGGGGGGTCTATAATGCTGACCGGCAAGCGAAATTTCCTTTCCACGCCCCTATAGTCAACATTCCCCAATGGTATGTTTTGGCCGGGGCCTCTCTGTTTGTGGGATTGTTGGCTATCACGATACTGTTTCTTGACAGCCATGGCATGAAAAAACGTGGACGTTTCTTCCTGGCCATCATAACTTATGCCATAGCATCATTAGCAGTCTATGTTGTATATGATTACAGTCAACAATATCTGAGTCGCAGTGCCATGTTGTTTGGTCTTTTGCTGGGAATCGGCATGATCGGACTGATACTGGTACTGTTCGCCGAGGCCCACGAATGGGCCGAGGCTGCCTGGGTCCAGGCACGCCGTCGGGACATGGCTCCAGCGGGTTCCCTGGAGGACGATCAATTGCCTTGGGTCTCACTGCATGTTCCGGCTTACAACGAACCCCCGGATATGATGATCCGTACACTGGACTCTTTGTCACGTCTGGATTATCCCCATTTCGAAGTCCTGGTGATCGACAACAATACCAAAAATCCGGCCATTTGGGAGCCGGTACGGGATCATTGCGCCAAATTGGGTTCACGTTTTCGTTTTTTTCATGTGGATCCATTGGCTGGTTTCAAGGCTGGTGCCTTGAATTATGCTTTGCGCAATACCGATCCCCGCGCTGAGGTGATCGCGGTTATTGACAGCGACTATCTCATAGATCCAAACTGGCTGCGTGATCTGACTCCGCTGTTTCGAAAACCGGAAATCGCCATTATTCAGGCACCACAGGATTACCATGACCAAAATGAAAGCACGTTCAAGTCCATGTGCTATGCCGAATATCGAGGTTTTTTCTACATTGGCATGATCACTCGTAATGAGCGCAATGCGATTATCCAGCATGGCACCATGACCATGGTACGCCGTCAGGTACTGGATGATGTGGGCGGTTGGGCTGAGTGGTGTATCACCGAGGATGCCGAACTGGGATTGCGTATCTTCGAACGTGGTTTTCAGGCCTTTTATTTGCCGCGCAGTTATGGAAAAGGGGTGATGCCCGATACGTTCATTGATTATAAAAAACAACGATTTCGTTGGGCTTTTGGGGCGGTACGCATCATGCGCGCCCATGTTGGAGAACTCTTTGGTTGGAATCCCTCTGCTTTGACCTGGGGGCAACGCTATCATTTTCTGGCTGGTTGGATGCCCTGGGTGGCTGACGGTCTGAATCTGATATTCAACTTTATCGCTTTGTTCTGGTCTGCGGCCATGATTCTGGCACCACAATATGCGGATTCCCCATCCGTCGTTTTCAGTATGCTGCCACTGATTCTGTTCAGCTTCAAGATACTCAAACATCTGCATCTTTATTATACCAATGTGGGCATTCGACCCATTCAGTCTTTGGCGGCTGCTTTTGCCGGACTCTCTTTGACTCACACCATCTCTCTGGCTGTGATGCAGGGTTTTTTTGGCAAGGACAAACCGTTCTTTCGCACCCCAAAGCAAGTGGATGGTCATCATTTTTGGCGGGCACTGTTGGCAGCCCGCGATGAAGCCATTCTGATGTTGCTTTTCTGGGCCGCAGCCTGGGGGGTGAAAATTCAGGTTGGTTTCGACTTTTTTGATACTCGCGTCTGGGTGGGGGTTCTGCTCGTTCAGTCCATGCCTTATGCCATCAGCCTGCTCATGGCCGCCATCAGTGGATTGCCAAGTTCTCGCCAAGCCACCCCTGCTGTCATAGTCGATTCTGGTTCTTGATTTTTTTTTAAAATATTAAAAAAAAAGAGGGGGTCTGGGGGATTCATCCCCCCGGGTTTTGCTTTTGATTTTTGCTCCGAAGGCATCCAGTTCAAAAAAAAAAAAAATCCCCCCCCTTCCCAATTCATCCTCAAATTATTCTTGGACCGTTTATCATGCTGTTGAAATCTGTCAAAAGGTTTTTCCTGAACCGGTATCTGCTTTTTTTGGCTGGGCTGTATCTCTATGCATGGCTCACCGATCCGCTGATCGAATTAACCAAAGGCATTTTACGTATGGAGGTGCCGTTTCTTCTTTATACCTATTATTGCCTCAACATTCTGACCAGGGAGTCGAGATGGCGTCCCCTGCTCGCCGCGATTCCTTTGGCCACGCTCTATTGGATTCACGATTATTATTTTATGCGTTTTTTCAGGATTCCAAAACTGAATGATCTGGTTCAGATCCCGGAATTGGTCGGGGTGCTTGGTTTTGGAGGCAATCTGACACTGATAGTCATACTGCTGCTGGTTGTGGCACTGATTGTTTACTCCATTCGATATTCCATGAAAGGTCTTGTATCAGCCATTCCTGTGCTGCTGGTCGTTGTGGCTCCATTTGCCTATCCGGCCAAGTACGTTGAGCTTTACAGTTGGCTTTCCATTGAGGTGATCCATTACGCCAACGTCGTCAATGTGGAATATAATGGTCGATTTGTTACTGCTCTGTATAATGAAGCCAAACGCAGAGATACTTTAAGCCATATATCCCAATACCGTGACATTGACAAACTCGCGCTCAAACTCCCGCAATCACTGGAACAGCCAGACAAGGCCAATGGCAAAAACGTCCACTTGATTGTCGTGGAGGGTTTTCTTGACCCCAATTTGTTGACTCAAGTGCCGGTGTCCGTCAAGCCAACCCACCCGGATTTCACCAGGCTGATCGGTACGAAACAGGGTTTTTCGATTTCTCCTGTCTTTGGTGGATACACCGCGCAGGCGGAATTCGAGATATTGTGTGGTGTTCCGGCTTTTCAGGAGTTTGACGAAATTGAATTCAACGTCCTATCGGGTGCGCCAACCTATTGCCTGCCTGGCATTCTGCAACGGCTTGGTTATCGCACCACGGCATCCAATGGATTCAAACCCGATTTTTTCAACACGATGCCAGCCTATCGGAGCCTTGGTTTTGATATCTCCTACTTTGCCAAGGAATATACCCCTACCCTGGAGACCTATCTTTCCAAAGGACCGGACCAGGATAATAAATATTTCTTTGACAAAGATCTGTATGAGCAAAATTTGACATTTGTCAAACAAATGCTTGCTGGAAAAAAACCATTTTTCAATTATCTCTTGACAGTTTACGGGCATTTTCCGTTCAATTATGACAATCGAATGGGGCCACCGCTTTTCAAGCTGCCTGAACTCTCATGGGATCTGGAAAGGATCTTCAATCAACATTATTATCGAAGCCAAGCTTTGGCCGGTTATCTGCAACAATTGTTGGCCCTGGATCCCAATTCTCTGATTGTGCTTGTCAGCGATCATTTGCCACCTCTGCAAGGAGGTTTTGGGGCCTATGAGTCACTGGGTTATCTGGACCAGAATCTCCCGGATCGTTTTCACCGGAATCGTTTTTTTGTATTTCGTGAAGGCCAGGCAGAAGTGCATGACATTTTTTACCATTTTAATATTTATCGATTGATTCTTGACTATGTCACCAAGAACGAATACTGCAAAACCATGAAATGCAATATGGGCTATCCGATTGACAAGGAAACATTGCGGAATGATTATCGTATTATCATGGGCTTGGGATCACGACATCAGGTTAAAAGCAATTAAGGGAAACTCTATGGGTTTTATTGGTTCCATCATGATTGGCTTGATTGTTTTGCAAGGTTGCACTTCCAAAGAGATCGGGCAAAGCCTGTACCAATCGATCAAAAATATGAAATGTTATGATGAAAAGGGATCGTATATTGATTGCACTCATGAAAACCTTGGGGGGCGGTGAACCGCCCCCCAAACCCCCCACCCTTTTTTTTTAATAGTTTTTTTTAGGGAGTTTTTATGAAATCTATAGCAAAAACTTCAAAAGAAATTTTTGATCAAGTTGCCAAGGCCAAAGAGGCTTTGGATGGATTGAATCAATGCGTCATGGATGATCGTGGTGAGTTTCAGGAGGGTGTGGTTGTGCGTTCTCGTTTGAATGCCGCCAAGGCCCATGTGATGCGGGCCATTGAAAAGGCGCAGACGCTTAAATAAGGCTGAGTTTATTGACAATGATCTCCCCAATGCTGGGCCAATGATTGAAAATAAAAAAATGCTCTCCCGAAAGAACTTTGAAAGATAAAGGTTGTAATGATTCGGCTTGCCAAAGACGTGCCTGTTCAATTGTGACCATTTTATCATCAGAACCGGTCATTACGGTCATGGCAAGATCCAAAGGGAGACGTGATTCCACTTTTTTTTCTGTTTCAACAGCCTGAAAATCAGCACGCAGAATGGGAACAAAATAATCAGTCATCTCCCCAGAGGCGAGAATCTCGTTGGGCAAACCACCGTATTGTTGCACTGCGGCCAAAAAATCCTCTTTGGGAAGGTGATGAATGGTGGCATTCTTTGGTTTGACACGAGCAGGCCCCGCTGCCCCGGAGATGAATAAATGGAGTGGTGGTGCATCATGTTCAAGCAGCAGTCGTCGAATGACCAGGTAACACAGATAAGCCCCCATGCTGTGACCATAAAGGGCATAAGGTCCAACCCTTTTGGCACGAATTTGTGCCAGAAAATCATCCGTCAGTCCTTGGATGGTATCAAGCAATGGTTCCCGACTGCGTCGTCCCCGTCCTGGAGCTTCCAAAGGAATCATCTTGACCCTGTTGCTCAAATATCTGTTTAATCCTTGATAAGAATAAACATTTCCTCCTGCGAATGGAATACAGAAGAGTTGAATCACGCCCCACCCCCAGGATTTAAAGTATCAAGAACTATAGTGCCAATTTCCAGACCAATGAGATGATCGCATTTGTTAAAGTAACGATCATCGTGAGTAACACAGATCAATGTTATTCCTTTGGCCCGCATATCTGGTAATATTTTTTCGTAAAAAAATGCCCGAAACGTGGCATCCTGGTCAGCGGCCCATTCATCGAACACGCTGATGGGTTTGTTTTCCAACGAAGCCGCGATGAATGCCAAACGTTTTTTCTGGCCAGTAGAAAGATTGATTTCCGTAAAACGACCATCCAGATATTGAGTTTTTTGTTCCAGTTGCATCAGGGACAACAATTCATCCACGACGGTTTCATCGATGCCTTCCAGACCATACAAGCGGTCAAAAATGTGAAAATCACTGAAAATCAGGGAAAAAAGATGACGATATTCGTGATACGAGTGTCGGTTGATGGGGGTTCCGTCAACCAGGATGCGTCCTGAAGTGGGATAATAAAGACCTGTCAACAATTTGAGGATTGTGGATTTGCCACTGCCATTGCCTCCAGTCAGAAAGACGATATGACCTCGTTGGATCGAAAAGTTGAGAGGTCCAACGCCAAAAGCCGCCCCAGGGTCATTGGTGACGTAATGGAAACAGACATTATCGAAACGAATCTCCTGAAAAGCAGCCAATTTGGCAGCCAGCCGGTGGTTGAAGGGTTGGATATTCAGATCTTGCGCATCCAGTTCACTTTCCAATTTATAAAGATTGCTCACTGCCACATTGGCCAAGGTAAAGACCGGGATAGCCCCGACCAACAAATTGACCGGACCGATAATAAACAAGGTGGCAGCAGTCAGTTTAATGACTACTGCATGATGAGTGGGTTCCAATTGGGGTAAAATAAAAACCACAACGGCCAGGAGAAGATAAAAAGTGACTTGCGAAAACATGAAATCAAAAATGAAACGCAATCCATTGGTCACTTTAAGCTGTTCGGTATCCAGGGAGATGCGTTGAATGGTTTCAAACAGGCTGTCACTTTTCTTTTGGTTGACCTTGATCTCTTTGAACCCGTTTAAGAGGTGATTGAGAGCATCAAAAAATTCTGACTCCTTGTTGTTGACAATCCTGTAGACCTCTGAACTTTTTTTGTTGTTGCTCAAGTAGATCAGACTGCCGGATACCAGGGAGACCGACATGACGAGCAAACCCAAGGGAGAGAGCCAGGCGATATAAAACAGAGTGACAACCAGGACAATGGCGGATTGGCTGGCATTGATGATGATGATTGCGGATTGGGATATCAGATTGGCATCCTGGGTCAAACGGGTGAACATGCTGGAACGGCCCATTTTGTCAACAAAACTGAGGTCTGATTTACGGATTTTGTCAGCGATACGGATGCGTACTTTGCGCACGGCCCCTTCGACGGCAATGGCTGTTTTGCTGAGTGCGTATTTTTTGGTTGTAAAAAACAGGATGAAGGCCACAATAAAAATCCAAAAGAATTGGGACTTGACTTCTTTGTTGGCAGCCAAAGCAGCCCCGGCATTGATGACGCCCAACAAGATGCCACTGGCCGTGCCTGCGATGACGGCATTCCCCAAGAGACTCCATTTGGATACTTCCAACTCTCGATTAAAAAAATTCAACAATTGCATGCGATGATATCCAAATGATAAGCCATAAACGCTTGAACCTTAACCCAGATCAACAGCCTGATCGACTTCCCAGCGACACTTCGACATGATATACCAAAAGAAGAAATGCTGCAAAGAGGCATCCACTGCCCTAAAAAAAATTCCTAAACCCAATCAATCCTTGACTTTACACACAAATGGCATCATATTTTGGCCATGAGCATATCACAATTCAATGCGTGGATCCTTGTTTGGTGTTTTTGTTCCCATATCCATTTTACCACCTTGAGGAAAACCTGTTGATTCCATGTACATAAGAATCGGTAAACATACCAATACCCTGTTGGCGGCTGTGAGCGGCTCCTTGAAGTCCATTGCGGATTGGATCGAGACAGGCGCGTTGGTGATCGACTTGCGCAGAACCGTTGACCATGCCTGGCAAGGTCGCCCGGACGATATTTTTGTGGTGACCTACCCGCGTTCCGGGACGACGTTGATGCAAATGATGCTTTATCAACTGACCACGGATGGATCCATGGATTTTCAGCATATCGGCATGGTGGTTCCCTGGTTTGAACGCCGGATCCAGTCCAATCCAGACGCAGCACTGCACTTTTTTGCCAATTTGCCCTCTCCTCGCGTTTTCAAAAGCCATCTCCACTATGTTGACATTCCCAAGCAACCAGGAAAATATATCTATGTAATGCGCAATGGTGAGGATGTCCTGGTTTCTTATTATCATTTTTACCGGTCACACCTTTCGTATCAGGGGAGTTTTGACGATTTTTTTACATTGTTCATGCAGGGTCGGGTGCAATTTCAATCCTGGTTTCAACATGTGCATGAATGGTGGAAACATCGTCATGATCCCAATATCCTGTTTTTGCATTATGAAGAGATCATCGCGGATTTGGGGGGCACTCTGCGCACGGTTGCAGATTTCTGTGGTATAGATGTTGCTTCACATCGTTGGCCGATCATCCAGGAACAGTGTGATTTTCCATTCATGAAACGTCACGAAAACAAATTTGATCACACCATGGGATTGGCACTGGATCGTGGGTATCAGTTGGATTCATTCATCCGACAAGGTAAAAAAGGTGCGGGTAAAACTTTTTTAACAAAACACCAATTAGAACTTTTCACAAACAGATTGCAAAAGGAGCTTGGAGAGTTGCAAACACCCAGCACCACTTGATCCAAATGGCATGAATGGTTAGGTTGGTTTTATCAATTTCAATCAAAAAATATTAAAAAAAAAGGGTGGGGGGTATTGGGGGGCGGTTCACCGCCCCCCAAGGTCTTTTTTTAAACATTAACGTTCGCATCATGCTTAAAATTTACAAATTCGTGACATCATTGAAAAACAAGACAGTCAAGGCAGCGTTACAATAGCCTCTTTGGTAATGACGAAATGGTCATCTTCGCCTTTTGGCAACAAGGTTCCTGTGCTGAAACGCACATCAACCAGGGCCTTTGCCAAATCACTTTTGGCCGTGATGTGTTTGAGGAGTGCCGCTTTCAATCTTCCTGCAAGATCCAACAGATTCACCAGGTTGGCCAGTGAAGTCTGCCCCTGCGCGGAATATTTTTCCAATGCACCCTCGACGCTTGGCCAATAATTCTTGATTGACTTTTTGGTCAAAGCCACACCCGGAAGCATGTGCTTGAGGCTATTCAGACTTTTTTGCACACTCAACCGCACTTCCCGATTTTGCTGTTCCAGCAACATGTTATCACGCATGTTGGCCATGGTGCGTTGGGTGACAAGACCTTCCGCCGCATCATTGCCAAAAGGATACTCAAACAAAACAAGAACCTTCCAGTTTGGCGAAACCACATTATCCGTAAAGCCTTTCATGGCATTGCCCACACTCGAACCTTCCACATTCCCTCCCATGATGCCAGCCGTCATATCCACCACCAGATCAGGCTTGAGATCTTTTTTGGCTTTGGTCAACAATACGGTGGACTTGGCTTCAGTGAATTTGGCGGCCAGAAGGTCGGAACGTTCTGTCTGGGCCAAAGAAAAAAGCCGTTTTTTCAAGGCGTCATCCTGCACATTGACCAGCAAATCCGAAGGAAATTCATCGGCGGGATATCCTTTGAGGGTCAATTCTTCCACACCAATGCCCAAAGCCTGGGCCAAAGCGACCTTGGCGGAAAAAACCGCCGCCATGCCTTCTTCCAATTCCTGCGTCTCTATCGCCAATCGGGCTGACAGGGTGTTCATCGCATCCTGGTTATTTATACTCTTATCCTTTCTGTTATGGGTATCCTTGACCCATCTATTGACCATCATTTCGGCTGCACGGAGAATATCCAGTTTTTCCATGCTCGCCTTGTAATCCCAGTAGGCTTTCGCGATAGCAAGCACACGATTGGAAACTTCATGACGAAATTTCTGTTGCTTTGACTTGTATTCCAACTTCTTCTCTTTTTCTTCCACGGTCCAGAGATAACCATCGGAACCGCTGTTCCTGAGGAGTGGAACCCGTACATTGAATTGTACAATGCCAATGTTCAAGGGATTGGTTCCGTTGGAAGCAGCCAAATTATAATTTTGTGGATCTGTGCGATCCAGAATGGTTTCGAGCTTGGCAAAAAAACCGGGTCTGAACTTTTGCTTGAGAGAGGCTGTCACCGTGGTTTTGTGGGTATTTTTTTCAATGGAAGCATCACTCAGTTGGGACAATCCAGAGGACATCTGGGAAATGTCATAATAATTCTTCATATCCGTGGCAGCGAACGTGCCTGCTCCCTGTTCAGCGCGAGCGGCCTGCTTGGATAATGAGTTGAGCATGGCAGGAGCTGAACCCCCTGGCAAAGCCGCCTCTTGTGCTTTCAAATTTTGCAAATCTCTGCTGACCCAAGGAGGGGTTGGCCTGATATCCTGGCTGGTCTCCACGTTCACACCCGCTGTCAGATTGAACGCCCCGCTTTTTTCCTGGTACTCCCCTCTGGCGACCTCCTTCAGCCCCTTGGCCTGGATGACTTCCATGCTGTTGTCATTTTCCATGGCCAGTTTGATGGCATCCACAATCCCCCAGTTGCCGTTTTTTTCTTCATCCGAGGGAGTGATCGACTGGTTGATCTCCTGCTCCAATTTCCCGCGCTCGCCAGCGACAGCCAATCCCATGCCCAAAGAAAACACAAACAACCATGAAGGAATCTGAAAAAATAGTTTCATTTTTGTCACCGGCATGCAAAATGTTAAAAAGTTATTAAAAAATACAAAAAAATTCAACCAGGGGCATTTTATACCCCTGGCAGAACCAAACTTTATATCAAGCCGCGACCGCCTCTTGTTCGGGGTGGGGCATGTGATGGGGCTGATGGTGCTGGTGATGCTGGTCTGAATGGTGATTCTTGTGAGCTTTTTCAAACTCCTGGGCAAAGTACTGACGGACCTTTTCTGGATCAAAATTGAGAAATGTCCCGCCTGACTCGAAATGTTGAATAAACACCTTGCCCACGGCATATGTCGTGGCGACCGCCAAAGCGGATGTGCTGGCCACACCCACGGCGGTTCCCACAGCTGGGATCCATTTCATGGCACTGGCGATCCCCATGATCCCCATGCCGACTTGCGCAGGCAAGGCACCGCCCACCAGGGAGCCAAGGGTGGATTTGCCAATCTCTTTGCTGAACGGGATTTCGTAAATTTTGGCCAGGCTTTGCAACATTTTGAGTTGCAAACCAGAAAGCAGGACCATGTCCAACAAGGGAAATGGCAGCAATCCCACTGCCCCACTGCCTTGCAAATACTTTTTCAGCATTGCGTTGGCCTGTTGAAATTTGCTGTTCGGCTCTTCTGGCTGAGCTGATGGCATGTCTTGTTTGTTGGCTTCTTGTGCTTTGTCAGTCATCATAAATCTCCATCCGGGTTGGGAGCAGGATTGCTGTCACATGATTGAACCATTCTGCGTGTCAAAACAAAGTGATCTACCATTTGAACCATTTGATATTACCTAACCACTCGCACTTTTTACACCGGAAAGGACACCACTTCCAAACAGGAGGCAGCATCCCTCTTGCACAATTGCATTTCTTTGATTTTCGAGATGATTGTGCAGCCCGCTACCAAATCCGCATGATCAGATGCAGCCTATTATACTTTTTTGGCGCATAAGTGTCAACCATTTCATTATGTCGCATCAAAAAAAACCACTGAGTTGTTTTATAACCCATCATTGTTATAGTTTAATTGCAGAGCCAACAGCTCGTTGTCATGCAGAATATCCTGGCATTCCATGACAATTGCCACATCTTTGAGTCAGATGGGTTGACCCAATGTTTCCGCCAGAGCGATGGCATTGGATTTGGCGGCATCAAAATCAAACGCATCCAGGCTGGCTTGAATGGGAGCCAAATCAGCCTGAGAGAAATATTGGGCGAGTCTGGTCATGATCGGCTCAACAACGTCAGGGTTGAGTGAATCCAGTGCGTCGGACAACTCTGTCACTATCATCTTGAGTCCATCAACATCAATTGGTTGAATGGCTTTGAATGATGGATCATGGACAACGGACTCAAGAGAGGCAATGGCACCAATCGCCTCCTCCAGAAGAGGTTGCAACTCCTCAAGTTTGAACCTGACAGCCTCCCGGTGATTCGCTTTCAAGTCTGCCTCAATGCCCGTGGCCAGCAGGGCGATCCGATGCATGGCCAAATTGCCTGCCACTCCTTTCAACGCATGGGCCACAGCGCGGGCCGGTGCAGCAGAATCGGGATGTTCTGCCAGCAGACGTCGCATCTGTTCGACATCATTGCTACGGGTGTTGGCAAAGGAATGCAACGCTTTGGCATAGACTATGGGATCCTTCCAGGTCTTGAGTGCCGAGCCATGATCCAGAATTCCATCAAGCCGAGAGAAATCCACGAAAGCCCTGGCTTTGACGCCGCTTGATTGATTGGTGTTGGGCCGTCCCATACCTGCCGGTACGATCTGTTCCAGGGTGAACAACAAACGATTGAAATCAATGGGTTTGGCTTCAACACCATCCATGCCGGCGGCAAGGGAATTTTCTTTCTCCTCGCGCATCACGCTGGCCGTCAGAGCCAGAATGGGAATGTGACTTCCGCTTTCCTGTTCCATGGCACGAATCGCCTTGGTGGCCTCCAGCCCATCCAATTCCGGCATCATGACATCCATCAGGATCAGATCGAAAGAACCCTGACTCCAGGCATCGACCGCCTCGCGCCCATTTTTCGCCCAGAACACCTCATGCCCCTGCTGTTTCAGACGCAGCATGGCCAAAGTGGCATTGGCTTCGATGTCCTCGGCCAGCAGGATACGAAACAGACGAGGAGAGAGATAATCCTCTGCGACGACTTCCCCCTCCTCATACAAACACCCATCCTGTTGGGTGGCATACGGAAGCCGGGCGGTAAAATGAAACACCGAACCGTGACCCCATTCACTTTCCACCCAAATGCGCCCCCCCATCATTTCCACAATCTGCTTGGAGATGGTCGTGCCCAGTCCTGTTCCGCCAAAACGGCGCGTCGTACTGGCATCTGCCTGGGAAAAGGCCTCAAATACCTTCTCAACCTGCTCTGGAGTCATGCCAATACCGCTATCTTGCACCAAAAAATGGAGTACACCCCCTTCCTCCCCCGGTCGCACACTAACGGTGACCCCCCCTTTTTCGGTAAACTTGATGGCATTACCCACCAAATTCAATATCACCTGCCGCAAGCGGATCGGATCTCCCATCCATCTCAACGGGAGGCTGGGATCGTATTCGATTCGGATGGCCAGATTTTTTTCAGCCGCCCGATGCTCCATGGTACGCATGGCCTCTTCCAAGGCGTTGGGGAGATGAAAGCAGACTGTTTCCAAGGTGAATTTGCCGCTTTCCAGCTTGGTGACATCCAGTATGTCGTTGATGATGCCCAGCAGTGCCTTGGCAGAACTAAAAATGATTTTAATATATTTTCTGGTATCTGCATTGAGCGAGGCATCTTGCATCACCACTTCTGCAAAACCAATTACTGCGTTCATCGGAGTTCGAATTTCATGGCTCATATTGGCGATAAAGGCTGCCTTGACGCGCGCCCCTGCCTCAGCATCCTCTTTGGCCTGTTTCAATTCGGTTTCGTTTTTCTTTTGCAGGGTAATATCGGAAAGAAAACCAACAAAAATGTGGTGATGTTCCGCCAGTTCGGCATAACCCACGGCCAGATGCGCGGGAAAGAGGGTTCCATCCTTGCGCAATGCGATGATTTCACGACCAAATCCGATGATATGAGGCTCTTTTGTGGCAATAAATCTTCTCAAGAAATCATCATGCCGGGAGGCGAAAGGCTCTTCCATGAGCAACCCGACGTTTTTACCAATCACCTCCTCTTTACGCCAGCCAAATATTTTTTCGGCAGCGGGATTGAAAATTTTGATGATTCCCTTGCCATCAATGGTGATGATGGCGTTGACCGCAGTCTGCATGATGGCCTTGACTTCGGCTGTAGCAATAGCCACCAAGTCTTCCAAGTGATCCTTATGTTGCCGAAGTTCCGTTTCAGTCCGTTGCAGTTCACGGGTCATCTGTTGTGCCAAATGGAGTGCGCGCGTCCGCCCGGTGACCAGCAGCCAGACAACCAAAGAGAGCAGAACGCTCCCCAGAATACCGGCTTGCAGCATGATTTCTGGCCTTTTACTGTCTATACGGGCCTCGAAAGAGGGTAAAGAGCGTATTTTGATGGTCCATGTATGACCTGTCATTTCAAGACGTTCCAGCGTGGCAAACATGGAGACGGGTTGGGTTGAGTCCAAGGAGGATCTTTCATCTGCGTCGTACATCATGGTTTCTTGCGACGGGGTATCTCCATCATAAATTTCCAGATCAAGATCGGTTGACTGTTGCCCCAACACTCCTGCCATCAAGTCATTCATGCGAAACGGGGAATAGGCCCATCCCATCAGATTGACCCGGCGTTCTTCCAAGGTGGTGTGAGGCAGACCGTTGCGATAGACCGGTATATAAATCAAAAACCCAGCCTGAACCTTTTCTCCCACCTCCTGGACCAGCTTGACCTTGCCGGACATGGCTGGTTGAGCAAAATCCCGCGCCCGTGCCATGGCTGTGCGGCGCACGGGTTCCGAGTACATGTCATAACCAAAGGCGCGCAAATTACGATCAGCGAACGGTTCCAAATAAATAATAGCGGTATGGAATTCCCGTTCTCCTTCTGGCCGAATGGTGTATGTGGGAAAACCTTCCTGACGCACGGCCTCCACGTGTTTGTTTTTTTCTCCAGGTGGAATCAACTGAGAAAAACCAACACCCTGAATACCTGGATAGTTCACCCCCAATTGTAAAGTGGCAACGTAATCACGAAACTCTGCCCTCTCTACAGCGTGCGAGGCTGCGAATAATCCTTGAACTCCTCTGAGTACCTGTATCTGGGCAGACATCCGCAGATCAATGCGACTGGTGATCTCCCGTTTCAGGTAGACAAAATCACCGTGCAAATTCTCATGCGCATCTTTGATCGCCATCTGATGCAATAAATAGGTTACAATCAGCCCGCAAACCATGACCAGTACAGGAAGCATGTGGATGGTCGGGTATGGTTCGTTTTTGCGCATTTCAATCAGCCTTGTTAAAATAAAAAGTTGACTAACAAACACTAAAACCTTGTCATGCTACTCAAGTTTTTTCAGATCCAACGATACCCGAATCATGCAGCAAATGGAAGAGATATCTGCCAACCATTATGATACAATCTGGAACGACTTGAAGTGGCAAAATTCTCTTTTTACTGCTATCTTGTCAGAGTGGATCGCCTGTATGGCGAAACAAATCAAAACAAATCAAAACAAATGCGTCGACAAAAAATTTAAGGAGGTGTTGCCATGGGTCAATTTCCAGATTATTATTATAACCAATCGGCTGTGATTCCCATCCGGGGTCGCGGGGATGATTTGCGTGTGCTGTTGATCTCCTCCCGTACCAATAAACGGTGGGTGATTCCCAAGGGGATTATCGAACCAGCCTTGTCACCTGAGGAGTCAGCCGCCAAAGAGGCCCATGAAGAGGCAGGTATCGAGGGATCTGTCTTTCCTGCGCGAATTGGTATTTTTGAATACGACAAATGGGGTGGAACCTGCAAGGTTCAAGTGTTTGTCATGGATGTAGAAAAGGTTCATGACCATTGGTTGGAAAATTTCCGGGAGCGGGTTTGGGTCACCCTGGAAGAAGCTACACGTCGGATGAAAGAAAAAGCCTTGCAGACCATTCTCCAGCAGGTTCCGGTATTTTTGACCAGGACGTCACAACCGTGATGACATTTCGTTCCAAAGCAGGTCTGTCTGTTATTACACTTTTATTGGTTGGTCTGATCGGCTATGTGGGAATGGCCGGATATCTCTATTTTTTTCAAAGCAGCATGGTGTTTCATCCCAAAAAAGGGCTGGACGCCACACCAGAGCAGTGGGGTATGGTCTATGAAAATGCGGAGTTTGTCAGTGAAGGTTATCGACTGAACGGTTGGTGGATTCCTGGCGATACCAACAGGCCGGTACTGTTGTTTTTGCATGGCAATGCCAGTGTTTTATCTGGTTTACGGCCTCATATTGAACTGTTTCGTCGCTTGGGTTTGGGGCTGTTTTTGTTTGATTATCGGGGCTATGGCCTCAGCGAAGGGCATCCAACAGAGGAAGGAGTCTACGCCGACTCATTGGCGGCCTGGGAGTACGTGACCAAAAAACAAAAAATTCACGAAAAACGATTGATTTATTATGGTCAATCATTGGGGGGAGGTGCCGCGACCTGGTTGGCGACCAGGCATCCCCCTCAAGCCTTGATCGTGGAAGGGACTTTCACTTCGATACCTGACGTGGGCGCGGGTCGTTATCCTTATTTGCCTATTCGGCTCATGAGTCGGATTTTCTTTGACAATTTGACACGGATCAAAACGATTCACGTCCCGGTTTTGATCATACATAGTCTTGATGATGTGGTGATCCCTGTGCAACAGGGGCGTATACTCCATGCAGCGGCCAATGAACCCAAATTTTTTCTGGAAACCCATGGACCACACAAGACAAGTTTCAGCGATGGAGGGTCTGCATCTGTGGATGGTTTGAGACGCTTTCTGGGATTTTAATCAGACATCCCACTTCAACCAGATCAAGGCATTGTTTGTTAAATGTTTTATGAAAAGTCAAAATCAAAGTCAAAATCAAAGGCAAAATCAAAGGCAAAATCAAAGGCAAAATCAAAGGCAAAATCAAAGGCAAAATCAAAGGCAAAATCAAAGGCAAAATCAAAGGCAAAATCAAAGGC
>JAMOBH010000510.1:0-2608 GCA_039908085.1 Magnetococcus sp. YQC-5 | reverse complement strand
GATGGAGTTCCGTTACCCTGCTCGTCGGTCATTCGGGCGGCTAGCTCAGCGGGAGAGCACTGCCTTCACACGGCAGGGGCCACAGGTTCGAACCCTGTGCCGCCCACCATTTTTATCAAATACTTAAGCGGCCTTTTCGGGACTCCTGGGAAGGCCGCTTTTGGGTTTAAGTCCATATTAAGTCCAGGAAGCGTCAAAATGGCGTTGCTTGTTGGGAGGATAACGTGATGGCTAATTTGATTGAAAGCATTATCAGTAATTACAGACAAGCAGTCCAATCAAAGCACCCTAGCCATACCTCTGTTTGGCCAATCATTTCTGGCAGTAATACGCTTATTGGCGAATACGGTGATTATCTCATCGTGATCTTCAAACATACTGGCAACTCGGTGATGGTGACTCATCAGGGTTTGGGTGAATTAAAAGCGGATTTGATTGGTCACCCTGCAATCAATTCGGCTGTAGTAACTGATGTACGAAAGCGACTCGAAAAATTTTATAGTCTTGCTTCGCATGACGGAATATTTTTTATTAAGAAAGGTTCGACGGACTTTAATGAAGAGATAAATTACAACCTGAAAAGACACGAGGCAGCCATAATGATCCGGCCAAAGAAAATATTTCTTAGCCATAAGAGCATAGATAAGGAACGAGTGAGAGACATCAAGGAAACTTTAGTAGTGCTCGGCTTTGATCCTTGGCTTGATGAGGATGCGATGGCGGCTGGTACGAACCTTGACCGTGGGTTGCTTGAAGGCTTTCAACAATCCTGTGCTGCTGTTTTTTTTGTCACTCCTAATTTCACTGACGACAATTACCTAGCCACCGAAGTAGATTACGCTATACGTGAAAAAACAGCACGCCATGAATTTGTTATCATCACAATGGTTTATGAGAAAGATGGAAAGAAAGGAAGTGTCCCGGACCTGATAAGAAGATTCGTATGGAAAGAACCGAAGACAGATCTTGCGGCGTTGCGTGAAATATTGAAGGCTCTTCCGATTCAGGTTGGGGATATAATGGCCAAGTGAAATTTAGGGACAAATCAAGGGACGACAAATCAAGGGACACCTTACCGATTTCCCTTGTGCGCCAATAAAACCATTTGTTCCCCTGCGGTCCTACTCTCCATTCTACCTGCCCCAGAGAAAGAGATACTTTGAGAGTGTCATTCAGGATCGTCGTAAACGGTATCGGGTTCCTTGGTCAAGATTGACGGTCTGCCACTCCCAGCATTCGAAAGGTAGTCTCCATCAGTTATGGTGTAGGCCCCAAACCCCCAGCCAAATTTTTCAAGTGGTGCATCAATGCCGCCCATTTTCAAGATCATGGCAATGGCTTGCAGGCGAACATGGGGCTTTGTCTCCTCGGCGGTCATCAACTTTTCAAGTTCTGAAACAGCAGTCAAGGCCAAGGCCCGCAAGCGTTCCCGTCCCGTTTCAAGAATCTCTTGTCGGAGTTGACCGACGAAGGCCGAAAATTCTTCGTTTTGCTTCCATGCCCAGATGGTCGAGCGATTGACGCCAACTTTCATCGCCGCCTCCTTGACTCCGGTCCCGGATGCCAACAACTCAGCCGCCTGAATCTGCTTTATGGTGGCTGGGTTCCCGGTTTTCTTGGGCATATATTTTACGTTCATTGTGCATGCTCCTGGTTGGAATGGGTCGGGTTTGGTTGGATTGCAGTTGATTGCGTGGGTTTGCTTGTTTTGGTCAACAGTTTGCTCGCTGATTTTTTTCCTTGGAGCCACTCCACAAGGGATGGATAGCCCAGCCAGAAATGGTCCGGCAGCCACCATGCGGGACGGGCACTCCTCATCCTGGCCACGATTTTTGATCGGTGGGGGGGCGGAAATGCAGTCAGGGCGGCATGGGCACCCTCATATCTGGCAAGCCTCAAGAACGTTTCCCAGACCCACGCTTCCAGGGAGCCATTGTCCTGGTGATGGATCGATGCCACCATCAGGTTCGGGAAGGGATTCTTGAGTTGGAATAGCTGACTGACCAGCATGTTCTTGAACCCATAGGCGTTCTGGTCAAGCCGAATTTCCAAGCGGGTCACAGGAAAATCCGGCACAGGCTCTTTGTTTTTGGAGAAGACCGCCTTGGCGTTGTTTGCCTTGATCTGTGCCGCCTTGTCGTACAGGGCAACCAATTTCCCGGATTTATACTTTCCTCCCAGGTATTCCGTTCTCCCGCTCTTGGTGTTGACTTCGGTGATCTGGGTTTTGCCATGGACAAACAGAAGGTCGTCCATCTGCACATTGGCAATATCAATGGCCAAATCCATTCTGGTGACAATCCCTGTCGCCATGATGTGATCCCACCCGAAGCCAACCGGCATCACCTGATTGACCTTGGCACGCAACTCAGCGATATCGGTCACCTTCGATGGCGTAAAGGTAAGCCGCCCGAATTTCATTTTTGCACTTCCATATACGGATGATTTCGGTCCAGCCTGCAACCGTGCTGTCGTGGTTGACACCACGGCAGACGGGGCATAAGGCAACCATTTCCTTGTAACCGAGAAGGAAAATGCTTTTTGGTACATGCTGTTGAAATCATCTGCATACATCACCTCCAGTAACTGATTCTGATATTGATCTGGA
>JAMOBH010000509.1:0-2627 GCA_039908085.1 Magnetococcus sp. YQC-5 | reverse complement strand
AGATTCTCGCGACCACGGATATGGCGTTGATCGTCTCCCCTGGCCAGAACGAAATCGCCCAGATGAAAACGCTGGGGTTGGAGATCGAACCGCACCGCAAACGGATGAACGACTCCCAGCCACCCCTGGATGAAAAATTCAAGGATACCGAAGATCCGTTGCGGTTGGTCTTCGTCTGCGCCATGTGGCTCACCGGCTTTGATGCGCCGAGTTGCTCAACGGTCTATCTCGACAAGCCGATGCGCAACCACACCCTGATGCAGACCATCGCCCGTGCCAACCGGGTCTTTCCCGGCAAGCACAGCGGCGTGATTGTGGATTACGCCAACGTCTTTGCCTCCTTGGAAAAGGCTCTGGCGATCTACGGCGCGGGCAAGGGAGGATTGAACCCGGTCAAAGACAAACGACAGCTGGTCGAGGATCTGCGCAAGGCCGTGAACGATGCTACGGCGTTTTGCACGCTCCATCAGGTCGTGTTAGCCGAAATTGAGCCGCTCCCCCTGGGCAGCATGGAACGGTTGCAACGCATCGAGGATGCCATCAATGCCTTGATTTCACCCGACGGGGTGCGCCGGGAATTCTTCGCCCACGAACGCCTCGTGGCCACACTGTATCAGGCGGTCAAACCCGATCCCGTGGTGCTGGAGTTTGCGGGCCGGGTGGCTTCCATCAGCACGATTGCCACCTCCATCCGCGCCAAGCTCAATCCCAACCCGCCGGACATTTCCCAGGTGATGAGCGGCATCAACGCGCTGCTGGACGAGTCCATCACCGGCATGACTATCCAGGATCACGGGCCACCCGCCCTGGATCTGTCCAAAATCAATTTCGAGGCACTGGCGCAACGCTTCAAACAGTCCAAACACAAGAACACTGACCTGGAGGTGCTCAAATCGGCCATCCGTGCCCAACTGGAAAAACTGATCCGGCTCAACCGGACCCGCGCCGATTTCGCCCAGAAGTTCGAGGAACTCATTGACAGCTACAACGCTGGCAGCCGCAGTATCGAAGAGCTATTTGAGAAGCTGGTGGAACTGAGCCGCAGCCTAAACGAAGAGCAGGAACGGCACGTCCGAGAAAACATGACCGAGGAGGAACTGGTCATCTTCGACATCCTCACCCGCCCCGCGCCGGAGTTGAGCCAAGAGGAGCGCACCGAGGTGAAAAAGGTGGCGCGGGAGCTGTTGGAGCGCCTCAAGCAACTGCTGGTGCTGAACTGGCGGCAAAAAGCGGCGGCCCGTTCGCAGCTCAGGCTCGCCATTGAGGACACGCTTGATTCCGGGCTGCCGCGTGCCTACACACCGGATATTTATAAAGTGAAGTGTTCAGCAGTTTTTGAGCATTTTTATGAGGGCTATCCTGAACGGAATGGCAGCGTTTATGGGGTGGCGGCATGAGCAAGTGCTACCCTGTTTTTCAGTAATGCAACTTCATCGAAGAAAGGACAACTCCATTATGTCAACCTCAACACTTTTGGATCATCCCCTTATTCTACAGCATATGTTTCATCCCAGACGCGAAATGATGTTTGAAGGTATGGGGAATGCACAAGTGGTCCGTTTACCGGTCGGCTCGGATATTGACCTCGGTGGACAACTGCATGTCAGCGGTGCGGATGCTCCATCACTTTTGTTCTGGCATGGCAATGGCGAGATTGCCGCCGATTATGATGATCTTGCCCCACTCTACACCGAAATGGGCATCAACTTCCTGGCCATGGACTATCGAGGCTATGGCATCAGCGGTGGAGTGCCAACGGGAACGGGGTTGCTTGCCGATGCCATTACCGTATACCGGCAGGTGAGGCAACTATTGGCTGACAACGGCATTCGCAACAATCGGTTGTATGTGATGGGCCGTTCCTTGGGTAGTGCGGCAGCGATTGAGATTGCCTGTCATGCGCAAAGAGAGATCGCTGGTTTGATCATTGAAAGTGGCTTTGCCTTCACCATTCCCCTGATGGAACGGCTCGGCGGGATGTCGTTAGATGGTATAGGGGAGGATCAGGGATTTGGCAACCATAGTAAGATGGCGCGTGTGCCAGTGCCAGTTTTGATCATTCATGGAGAGGAGGATCAAATTATTCCAGTAGCTGACGGCTATGCCCTATTTGAAGGAATGCGGCATTTTCACAAAAAACTGGTAACCATTACACATGCCGGACACAATGACCTCATGGTTATCGGTCAGAACATTTATTTCGATGCTATTCGGAATTTTGTCTTTGATGAGACACCATAGGCATCCAGCCGCAGGAAAAGAGTGATGCATCAACGGCGTATGGGGAAATCTACTGTAGGAGAGGCATGAGACTCTGGACCATCCACAGTGTCTTTTTGCAGAAAAACAGCATCACAATACATTGATATTGTTTGAAAAATTAAATAGTGTATTAAATATGGGTTAACTCCAAAGATGGTGCCGACCAATGGCCTTTAAACCGATCAAAAAGAAAGATTCCGTTCCGGATAGTCCTGACCTTCTCTTTAGGGCGTGTTGACATTCAATAATTTGATCCGTATCCTGTCTCGCAGGAGGTGATGCTATGGATCGAATGTTACTGCGTGATGACCAGTGGGAACGGATTGTAGATCTCTTGCCAAGGAGGCGAGGACATCCAGAGAAGA